>DASZXM010000926.1:0-2000 GCA_035546415.1 Pseudonocardiaceae bacterium | reverse complement strand
CCCCGCCCCCGTTAACCGGCGGTTACAGCAACCGGCTACCACAGACAGCGGACATTGCGGGCGCGCGGTGGTGTCGTCGCGCGGCCGCGCGGTGGTGTGATTGCGCGGCCGCGCGGTGGCGTCATTGCGCGGCCGCGCGGTGGCGTCACTGCGCGGGCGCGCAGTGGCCGGCCGGAAGGTCGTCGAGATGTTTCGTGATCAGCCCCGCCATCTTGTTGAGAATCTGGGTGCCGTCGTCGAAGGTGCCCGATGTCGCCTGTGCGGCAAGGGAAATGGCGACATCGCCGTTGGGTGTGGTCAGCAGGCCGAATTGGCGGACCAGGTAGTTGCCGCTCGGATCGGGGCCCCAGCCGCCTTTGAAACGGGTGTTGTCCAAATGTCCGAGGCCCCACTGCTGGCCCCAGACCACCTTGCCCATCAGCGTGGTGACGGTGTCGGCGTCGGGCAGGCAGGGCAGTCGCGATGCCCAGCGCACCTGGTCGGCCAGCGACCAGTCGGCCTGGCCGAACGCCGAGTACTCGGCGCGTGAGCGGGTCGCGGGGACGGTCGTGGTGGTGTCGCCCCCTTCACGCAGCACCGCCTGCACCGCCTTGGCCGCCGCATCGGGGGCGCCCAGCGCCTGCCACAGTCCGTCGGCTGCGGAGTTGTCGGACTCGGTGATGGCCGCCGACATCTGATAGGTGCTGGTGTTGCCGTTGGTGCGCAGAACGGCAAGTGTCAGTGGGACTTTCATGGTCGACCAGGAGGGGCCGGTGGTCCAATCGCCCATCTGCGCGGTGCGCTGGCCGCCGACCGCCATGATCGCCATACCGGCGTGCCCGTCCAGACTCGGCCGCAGCGCGGTGAAATCGGCTGCCAGCGAACCCGGCAGCGCGAACATCGTGACGGGGGCGGACGAGGTGCTCGCCCTGGTCGTCGTGGTCGGCATGCTGGTTTCGGAGGCGTTCGAGCAGGCCACCGGACTCAGTAACAGGCCCGCTCCGAGCAGTGCCGCCGCACAGCGAACAGCGCGAAAAGCCATGGCCCGCTCAGTGCTCGGCCGGAGTGGTGCGTGCACCTGTTCACCTCCACATCATGCGGATGGCCCCGCACGGCACCATCCGTCAGACGAGGAATTGTGTGCGGTCGCGGCCCGCCGGTCAAATGCGCCGACCGTCGACGGCGCATATGAGACGACTGCGCAATCACCGCTCGCATTCTCCGCCGTGCAGTTCGTGCACGTGTTCGGACAGCAGTGCCGACATCCGGTTCATCATTTCGACCGCGTCATCATAGGAGCCCGAATCCGGTTGCGCCGCAAGGGCTACCGCGAGCTGACCGGACCACGTCGGCACCAGTCCGAACTGGCGGACCAGATACGCTCCGGTGTCGTCGTCGGGTCCCCAGCCGCCCTTGTACTCGGCGCCGACGAACGAACCCAGGCCCCAGCTCTGGCTGTCGGTGATCTGCTGCATCAGATCCACCACCCGCGAAGCATTGTGCAGGCACGGCAGCCGGGCGGCGAAGCGCAGCTGATCGACCAGACTCCACTGGGTGGCGCCGAAGACCATGGGGTCGTCGATGGATTGGCGCGCATCCGGATTGTGCCGGTCGGCGACATCGGTGGTGGTGTCGCCGGCCTCGCGCAGCACCGCCTCGACCGCTTCGGCCGCGGGTTCACCGCCACCCAGCGCGATCCAGAGTGCTTGGGCCGCATCGTTGTCCGAGGCGGTGATGGCGGCCTGTGCGACATCGGCCAGCCCGACCGGGTCCCGGCGCAGCGCCGCGAGGGCGAGTGGCACCTTGATCGTCGACCAGGCGACTCCCGTGGTCCAGTCGCCGAGCGTGATCACGCGGTCGCCGCCCACGGCCATCACCGCCAAGCCCATCCGGCCGGGTAACTGCGCGCGCAGGTTGGCGAAGCCGGCCACCAGACCGCTGGGCAGGCTGGGCGTCGAGTCGGGAACGGGCGCCGGACGCACCATGTCGGCGGGCGGCCGGGACAGGCCCGGCTCGGTACT
>DASZXM010000925.1:0-3172 GCA_035546415.1 Pseudonocardiaceae bacterium | reverse complement strand
CGTAGTAGTCGCCGTAGGGGCCGTCGGGCTCGGTGCGGGACTGCTGGAACCACGGGTGCGCGTCGGAGGTGTGGTTGAGGACGAGGTCGGTGATCACGCGGATGCCGCGTCGGTGTGCCTCGTTGAGCAGGTGGACGAAGTCGTCGACGTTGCCGAACTCCGGTAGCACGGCGCGGAAGTCGCTGATGTCGTAGCCGCCGTCTCGCAGCGGGGACGCGTAGAACGGCGGCAGCCACAGGCAGTCCACGCCGAGCCATTCCAGGTAGTCCAGTTTGCCGGCCAGCCCGCGCAGGTCGCCGGTGCCGTCACCGTTGGAGTCCTGGAACGCGCGGACGAGCACTTCGTAGAACACGGCACCCTTGAACCATCCCGGGTCCCTGGGTGGCTCCTGGGCCGACGCGAAGTCGTCGGCCTGGGGCTCGACCAGGACACCGTCCTCGGTGACCGCCTCGCCGGTGTGCGGCACCCCGGCGAGTTCGGGGACGACATCGGTCGGGTCGGGCACGACGGTGGTCGCGTCGACCACGTCGGTCTGGGTTTCCATGCTCACGAGCTCCACCTCGTCAAGGGTGTGGTCCAGCGACCCCGCGTTCACGTCGTTCGGTGCGGGGCGCTGGAGAGGAGTGGTCTGGTCTCCGGCTAGCCGCGGGGTGGTCGTCGGACGGTGGCGATGTGTGCCACCGCCCGCCACGGTTCGAGCCGTACGTAGTTGGTCTGGCCCCAGTCCCAGGTCTGTCCCGTGACCTCGTCGTGTGCGAGCAGCCGGTCGGTCCAGTCGAATCCGATGGCCGGCATGTCCAGCCACACGGTGCCCTCCTGCGGGCCGGCCGGGTCGAGGTTGAACACGCACACGACGGTGTCGCCCGTTGCCGGGTCCTGCTTGGAGTAGGCCAGCAGCGCGCTGTTGTCGACGAAGTGGAACCGCAGCGTGCGCAACTGTTGCAGCGCGGGGTGGGCACGGCGGATCTCGTTGAGCCTGCGCAGCCACGGCTCCAACGATCTGCCCTCGGCCAGCGCCGCGGCGTAGTCCCGGGGCCGCAGCTCGTACTTCTCCGAGTTCAGGTACTCCTCGCTGCCCGGCCGCACCGCCTCGTGCTCGAACAGCTCGTACCCGGAGTAGACGCCCCAGGACGGCGACATCGTCGCGGCCAGCGCGGCGCGCAGCGCGAACATGCCCGGGCCGCCGTACTGCAGCGACGCGTGCAGGATGTCCGGCGTGTTGACGAACAGGTTCGGACGGCCCTCGTCGGCGTGCGCCACCAGGTCGGTGCCGAACTCGACGAGTTCCTCCTTCGTCGTGCGCCACGTGAAGTACGTGTAGCTCTGGGTGAACCCCAGCCGAGCCAGCCCCCACAGGATCGCCGGGCGGGTGAACGCCTCGGACAGGAACAGCACGTCGGGGTGCACGTCCTTGACCGAGTTGATCAGCCACGCCCAGAAGTCCGGCGGCTTGGTGTGCGGGTTGTCCACCCGGAAGATCCGCACGCCCAGGTCGACCCAGTGCAGCACGACGCGCAGCACCTCGGCGTAGATGGCGCTCGGGTCGTTGTCGAAGTTGATCGGGTAGATGTCCTGGTACTTCTTCGGCGGGTTCTCGGCGTAGGCGATGGTGCCGTCCGGCCGGGTCGTGAAGAACTCCGGGTGCTTGAGCACCCACGGGTGGTCCGGTGCCGCCTGCAGCGCGAGGTCGAGCGCGACCTCCAGGTCCAGTTCACGGGCGCGGGCGACGAACGCGGCGAAGTCCTCGACGGTGCCCAACTGCGGGTGGATGGCGTCGTGGCCGCCCTCGTCGGCGCCGATCGCCCAGGGCGAGCCGACGTCGGACTCGGTGCCGCCGAGGGTGTTGTTGGGGCCCTTGCGGTTCACTCGCCCGATCGGGTGGATCGGCGGCAGGTAGACGACGTCGAACTTCATCGCGGCGATGCGGTCCAGTTCGGCGGTCGCGGTGGCGAACGTGCCGTGCACCGGGCGGCCCGACTCGTCCAGGCCGCCGGTGGAGCGCGGGAAGAACTCGTACCAGGAGCCGAACAGCGCGCGCCTGCGGTCCACCCACAGCTTCATGGGCTTGCCCTTGGTGATCAGCTCGCGCACCGGGTGCTGGTGCATGATCCGCAGCACGTGGTCGGACAGCGCGGCCGCCACCCGGTCGGGCAGCGGCGCCTCGGTGTCGCGCAGGGCGGCCACGGCCGCGCCGAGGATGGCGCGGTCGGCGACCCGGTTGGGCCGTTTGCCGACCCGCTCCAGCAGCCGGGCGCCGGTCTCCAGGTCGTTGGCCAGTTCGCCGGCGTCCTGACCGGCGGCGAGCTTCACCTCGACGTTGTGGTGCCACGTCGACCACGGGTCGCTCCACGCGTCGACCCGGTAGTGCCACAGCCCCTCGGCGTCCGGCACGATCACGGCGGCGAACCGGTCCAGCCCCGTGCCCTGCTCCACCATGCGGGACTGCCGGGAGACCCGGTCGTTCGGGCCGCGCCAGGTGACCGTGGCGGCGACGGCGTCGTGCCCGTCGCGCCAGACGGTCGCGCTGACCGGGATGTGCTCGCCGACAACCGCCTTCGCCGGCCAGCGGCCGCAGCTGACGGCAGGGCTCACGTCGTCGATGCCCAACCGACCCGTCATGAACAGCGCTCCCTCTTGCCCGGCGACAAGGTTGTCGTCACGCGGCATGCCCGCGCCCTCCATGAGTGTGCCCTGTTCGATCTTGGTGCTGTTCATCGGACTCCGCCCAGTCGGATACCCCGATCGGTGCCTGGCTACACCTGGTCTACTGTGCTGCGCGGGCGGTGTGGTGTCCAGAGTGGTCATTGACCGGCCACCCACGGTTGGCCTACGACTCACCCACCCGTCGTGTCACAGTCCGATCTCGTCGCCGGATAGGGTGAGCCGCCATGCGCGCAGTTCGACGCCTGACGGTCCCCGCGAGCCTCCCCGAGCGGCTCGCCGCACTCGACACGCTGGCCCGCAACCTCCGGTGGACGTGGCACCCGGCGACCAGAGACCTGTTCGCGGAGGTCGACGGGTCGTTGTGGGCGGCGACCGGCGACCCGCTGCGGGTGCTGACCGACGTGAGTGCCGAGCGGCTGGCCGACCTGGCCGCGAACGAGGGTTTCGTGGGCCGCTGCCGCGCGCTGGCCGACGACCTGGCGGCCTACCTGACCGGGGACCGCTGGTA
>DASZXM010000924.1:0-6871 GCA_035546415.1 Pseudonocardiaceae bacterium | reverse complement strand
CAAGCACGACGTCCCGGCCGCCGAGTACCCGACGCCCACGATCCTCACCGGGCCGGACGCCGTCGCCGAGATCATCGCGACGGCGGGCGCCGACGTCGTGCTCAACGGCATGGACGGCTCCCGGGGGCTGGAACCGACGCTCCTGTCGCTGGCCACGGGTGCGACCCTGGCGCTGGCCAACAAGGAGTCCCTGGTCGCCGGCGGACCGCTGGTGCTGCGGGCCGCCAAGCCCGGGCAGATCGTGCCGGTCGACTCCGAGCACTCCGCGCTCGCGCAGTGCCTGCGCGCAGGCAGCGCCGACGAGGTCGCCCGGCTGATCGTGACCGCGTCCGGCGGGCCGTTCCGCGGCCGCAAGCGCGCGGACCTGACCGACGTGACCGTCGCCGACGCCATGGCCCATCCGACCTGGTCGATGGGCCCGGTGATCACGATCAACTCGGCGACCATGGTCAACAAGGCACTTGAGGTGATCGAGGCGCACCTGCTGTTCGGTGTCCCGTACGACCGGATCGACGTGGTCGTGCACCCGCAGTCGATCGTGCACTCGATGGTCCGCTACGTCGACGGCTCCACGATCGTCAAGGCCAGCCCGCCGACCATGCTCATCCCGATCGCGCTGGCGCTGCACTGGCCGAACCGGCTGACCGACGTGGCCCCGCCGTGCGACTTCGGCACGCCGGCCGCGTGGACGTTCGAACCGCTGGACGAGGAGACGTTCCCCGCCGTGCGGCTGGCCAGGCAGGCCGGCACCACGGGCGGGTGTCTGCCGGCGATCTTCAACGCCGCCAACGAGGAGGCGGTGACCGCGTTCATCACCGGCGGGACCGGCTACCTGGCCATCGTGGACACCATCGCACGAGTCCTGGACGAAGCCGCCGAGTGGACCGGCGAGCCCGACACCGTGGCCGAGGTGCTGGCCGCCGAGCGTTGGGCGCGGCAACGCGCCCGGACACATCTGGCCACCGCGTCGAGCACACCGGGCGCCGCACCGTGGCAGGGAAGGGACTGACGTGCTCGCCTACATCATCGGCGTGGTGCTGTTCGCGCTGGGCATAGGTATCGCCGTCGCGCTGCACGAGGCCGGCCACATGCTGACCGCGAAGATGTTCGGGATGAAGGTGCGCCGGTTCTTCATCGGCTTCGGCCCGAGGATCTGGTCGTTCCGGCGCGGTGAGACCGAATACGGCCTGAAGATCATTCCGGCCGGCGGTTTCTGCGACATCGCCGGGATGACGGCGCTGGACGAAGTGACACCGGACGAAGCACCGAGGGCGATGTGGCGCTATCCGGTGTGGAAGCGCGTCGTGGTGCTGGTATCCGGCTCCCTGACGCACTTCATCCTGGGCTTCATCATTCTGTACGTGATGGCCGTCACCATGGGCCTGGTCAACCTGCACGAGCGGCCGATCGTGGGCAGCGTCGCCGCGTGTGCGTCCGACCTGAACCTCAAGACGCTGACGTCGCAGCCCTGCAAGCCGGGCGACCCGGCGCCGGCCAAGGACGCCGGTCTCCAGCCGGGTGACGAGATTCTCAGCGTCGCCGGTCAGCCGGTGTCGACGTTCCCGGAGGTGACGTCGATCGTGCAGAAGTCGCACGGGCCGACGCGGTTCGTCGTCGACCGGGACGGCAAGCAGTTGACGCTCACTGTGGACATCGCCACGGTCAAGGGTCTGACCGTCGCGGAACAGAACGCGGCGGATCCGCACAAGCAGCCGCTGACCCCGATCGGCATGATCGGTGCCACCGAGGCGAGGTACATCTCCTACAACGGACTGACGGCGTTCGGCGGCACCACGGAGTTCACCGGTGCGATGTTCCAGAACACGTGGGAGGGCATCAAGCAGCTGCCCAACCGGGTCCCCAGCCTGATCAGCGCGATCGGCGGCGCGCCGCGCGACCCGAACAGCCCGATGAGCGTCGTGGGCGCGAGTCGATTGGGTGGACAGGCCGTTGAGGACAGCCAGTGGGCGGTCTTCTGGTTGTTGTTGGCCACACTCCAGTTCTTCCTGGGAGTGTTCAACCTGCTCCCGTTGTTGCCACTTGACGGAGGTCACATCGCGGTCGCGTTGTACGAGAGGGTGAGGAACTGGTTGCGCAGCGTGCGGGGACGTCCTGCGGGCGGACCCGTCGACTACACCAAGTTGGCACCACTGACACTCGTCGTGGTGTTCCTGGGTGGCGCGATGGTTCTGCTGAGCGTGACCGCGGATATCGTGAACCCGATAAGCCTGACCGGCCAGTGAACCCCCGGCCGGTCACAACGGTGGAGGTGCCATGACATCCGGCGACGGTGTCCTGCTGGGTATGCCCGATCTCCCGCCCCCGGTGCTCGCGCCCCGACGCACGACGCGCCAGTTGCACGTCGGCTCGGTGGGTGTGGGCAGCGACTATCCGGTCTCCGTCCAATCGATGACGACCACGTTGACCGCCGACGTCAACGCGACCCTGCAGCAGATCGCCGAGTTGACAGCCGCCGGCTGTGACATCGTGCGGGTCGCGTGCCCCAGCGCCGACGACGCCGAAGCGCTCCCGATGATCGCGAAGAAGTCGAAGATCCCGGTCATCGCCGACATCCACTTCCAGCCCAAGTACGTGTTCGCCGCGATCGAGGCGGGCTGTGCCGCGGTCCGGGTGAACCCCGGCAACATCAAGAAGTTCGACGACAAGGTCAAGGAGATCGCGCAGGCCGCGAAGGACCACGGCACGCCGATCCGGATCGGCGTGAACGCCGGTTCGCTGGACCCGCGCCTGCTGCGGAAGTACGGCAAGGCCACGCCGGAGGCGCTGGTGGAGTCGGCGCTGTGGGAGGCGAGCCTGTTCGCCGAGCACGACTTCCACGACATCAAGATCTCCGTCAAGCACAACGACCCGGTCGTCATGGTCCGGGCGTACGAGCTGCTGGCCGAGCAGACCGACTACCCGCTGCACCTGGGCGTGACCGAGGCCGGTCCGGCGTTCCAGGGCACGATCAAGTCCGCCGTCGCGTTCGGCGCACTGTTGCGGCAGGGCATCGGGGACACGATCCGGGTGTCGCTGTCCGCGCCGCCGGTGGAGGAGGTCAAGGTCGGCGCCCAGATCCTGCAGTCGCTGAACCTGCGGCCCAGGAAGCTGGAGATCGTGTCCTGCCCGTCGTGCGGCCGGGCCCAGGTCGACGTCTACAAGCTGGCCGACGAGGTCACCGCGGGCCTGGAGGGCATGGAGGTGCCGCTGCGGGTCGCCGTGATGGGCTGCGTCGTCAACGGTCCCGGTGAGGCCCGCGAGGCCGACCTGGGTGTCGCGTCGGGCAACGGCAAGGGCCAGATCTTCGTGCGCGGCAAGGTCATCAAGACCGTGCCGGAGCACCAGATCGTGGAGACGCTGATCGAGGAGGCCATGCGGATCGCCGAGGAGACCGGTGACCAGGAGGCGGGTAGCCCGGTCGTCACGGTCTCGTGACGGTCACGGACTGCGGCGGAAGGGTGTTTCCGCACCCGGCGTTTTCCTGGTCGTCGGGTCATCTGGCACGCTGAACAGGTGTTGAGGCTCGGCGGCGCGCGCCTGCTGAACGATCGTGACCTGACGGCGGTCCGGGCGATCCTGGACGCGGACCCGGTGGTGTCCTGCATGGTGTCGGCCAGGGTCGAGGTGGCCGGGCTGGAGCCGTGGCGCCTGGGTGGCGAGATGTGGGGTACGGACAGCCGGCCGCTGCGTGGTGGCCGGCTGGACGGCCTGTGCTTCGCCGGTCCGAACCTGGTGCCGCTACAGGGCAACCAGGCAGCGTTGCGGACGTTCGCCGACCGGGCCGTGCGGCGCGGCCGGATGTGTTCGTCGCTGGTCGGGCCCGCCGAGCAGGTGTTGGGGCTGTGGTCGGAACTCGCCTCGGACTGGGGTCCGGCCCGGGAGGTGCGGGCCGACCAGCCGCTGATGGCGATGAGCACGGTGCCGGAGGTGCCGGCCGACCCGTTGGTGCGCCCGGTGCGGCCGGACGAGCTGGACACGTACCTGCCGGCGGCCGTGGCGATGTTCATCGAGGAGGTCGGTGTCGACCCGTGCGCCGACGACGGCGGCGTCAGCTACCGGGCCCGGGTGGCGGAGCTGATCGCGGCCGGCAGGGCGTTCGCCCGGTTCGAGAACGGCGAGGTCGTGTTCAAGGCCGAAATCGGGTCGCTGGCCGCGAAGGTCGGCCAGATCCAGGGCGTGTGGGTGCACCCGGACCGCAGGGGCCACGGCCTGGCGACGCACGGCACGGCGGCCGTGGTGGAACGCCTGGTCCGTGGCATGGGCCGCAGCGCGAGCCTGTACGTCAACGGTTTCAACACGCCCGCCAGAGCCGCCTACCTGCGGGTCGGGTTCCGCCAGGTCGGCCAGTACGCGACGGTGCTGTTCTGACCTGTCGGCCGAGACGTGTGATTCGCCCCGGGCCACGCTGTGCGTCGGCGGCGGCGTCGTAGGGTGAAGGCATGCCCGTTCGTGCCCCGCTGCAACCTGGCCAGTTGTCCCCCCGACGTGCGGTCCCCGCGTCGATCGCGCGCCCGGAGTACGTCGACAAGCCGAACCCGAAGCGGGACACCAGCGACGGCGTGCGCACGCCGGAGATCATCGAGGCCATGCGGATCGCCGGGCGGTTGGCGGCGCAGGCGCTGCAGGAGGGCGGCACGGCCGTCAAGCCGGGTGCGACCACCGACGACATCGACGCCGTGGTGCACGAGTTCCTGTGCGACCACGGGGCCTATCCGTCGACGCTGGGCTACCGCGGGTTCCCCAAGTCGTGCTGCACGTCGCTGAACGAGGTGATCTGCCACGGCATCCCGGACTCCACGGTGATCCAGGAGGGCGACATCTGCAACATCGACGTGACCGCCTTCATCCACGGCGTGCACGGCGACACCAACGCGACGTTCCTGGCCGGCGAGGTCAGCGACGAGGCGCGGCTGCTGGTGGAACGCACCCACGAGGCCACCATGCGGGCCATCAAGGCGGTGCGGCCGGGCCGGCAGCTCAACGTGATCGGCCGGGTCATCGAGGCGTACGCGAAGCGGTTCGGCTACGGCGTCGTGCGGGACTTCACCGGGCACGGCGTGGGCCCGTACTTCCACGGCACGCCCACGGTCCTGCACTACGAGGAGCCGTCGATCACCACCGAGATCAAGACCGGCATGACGTTCACCATCGAGCCGATGATCACGCTGGGCACGATCGACTACGACGTGTGGGACGATGGCTGGACGGTCACCACGAAGGACCGCAAGCTGACCGCCCAGTTCGAGCACACGCTGGTGGTCACCGAGGACGGCGCGGAGATTCTGACCCTGCCGTGAGCGGAGGCCTGCTGGTCGCCGGTACCACGTCGGACGCCGGCAAGAGCGTCGTCGTGGCCGGGCTGTGCCGGTGGCTGGCGCGCCAGGGCGTGCGGGTGGCGCCGTTCAAGGCACAGAACATGTCGAACAACTCCGTCGTCACCACCGACGGCGGGGAGAGCGGCAGGGCGCAGGCCGCGCAGGCGTTCGCCGCCGGGTTGGCGCCGAGCGTGCGCTTCAACCCGGTGCTGCTCAAGCCGGGCGGCGACCGCAGCTCGCAGGTCGTGGTGCTGGGTAAGGCCGTCGGCGAGGTCAGCGCGGTGTCCTACCGGGACCGCAAGGCCGAGTTGATGACGACCGTGCTGGACACGCTGGCCGGGCTGCGGGCCGAGTTCGACGTCGTCATCTGCGAGGGAGCCGGGTCGCCCGCCGAGATCAACCTGCGGGCCACCGACATCGCGAACATGGGCCTGGCCAGGGCCGCCGACCTGCCGGTGCTGGTGGTCGGGGACATCGACCGCGGCGGTGTGTTCGCGCACCTGTTCGGCACGCTCGCCCTGCTGTCCGAGGAGGACCAGGCGCTGGTCGCCGGCTTCGTGATCAACAAGTTCCGTGGCGATCCGACGCTGCTGGAACCGGGGTTGCGGCAGTTGGCGCGGCTGACCGGCCGGCCGACGCTGGGCGTGCTGCCGTGGGACGACGGGCTGTGGCTGGACGCCGAGGACTCACTGTCCTACCCGGCCGACGGCATGGTGGGCAGGCCGGGTCCGCCGATCGGCACCGAGTGGCTGCGGGTCGGCGTGGTGCGGCTGCCGCGGATCTCCAACGGCACGGACGTGGAAGCGTTGGCCGTCGAACCGGGGGTGAGCGTCCGGCTGGTGAGCGAGCCGTCCCGGCTGTCCGATGTGGACCTCGTGGTGCTGCCCGGTTCCAAGGCGACGGTCGCGGACCTGGCCTGGCTGCGCGCGACCGGCCTCGCCGATGCCGTGCTCGCCCATGTCGGCCGGGGCCGGCCGCTGCTGGGCATCTGCGGCGGTTTCCAGATGTTGGCGAGCACGCTGGTGGACGACGTCGAGTCGCGCCGGGGCACTGTTACCGGCCTGGGCGTGCTGGACGTCGACATCGACTTCACGCCGGAGAAGACGCTGGCCAACCCGGTCGGCACCGCGTTCGGCAGCCCGGCGCGGGGTTACGAGATCCACCACGGCCGCGTGACGCGCCGGGGCGGCCTGCCGCCGCTGATCACGACCGACGGCGAGCCGGAGGGCGTGCTGGCCGGGCCGGTCGCCGCGACCCACTGGCACGGCCTGCTGGAGAACGACGACGTGCGGCGGGCGTTGTTGCGGTGGGCGGCGGAACTGGCCGGCCGCAACGGTTTCACGCCGGCACCGGCCACGTCGTTCGCGGACGCCCGGACGGCTGCGCTGGATCGGCTGGGGGACCTGGTCGCCCAGCATCTGGACACCGACGCCGTGTGGAAACTGCTGGAGTCGAAGCCTTCCGGGCTGCCGTTCGTGCCGCCGGGATCAGTCGGGTAGCTGCTCAGTCGGGTAGCTCGATCAGGAACCGCTCGGCCTCGCTGGCGGCGCGGGTCT
>DASZXM010000923.1:0-3946 GCA_035546415.1 Pseudonocardiaceae bacterium | reverse complement strand
ACGCGTTCGACGAGGGACTGCTGCGCGCCGACCTGCGCAAGCACGTCGACGCGGGCGTCACGCTGATCCGGTCGCCCGGGTTGGCCGGTGAGCCGCCGGAGTGGTTCGGCGTCGACCCGGATGTGCCGCGCGCGTGGCACGCCGGGCCGTGGCTGGCGCAGTTCGGCCAGTTCTTCGACGGCTGGGGCAGGCGCGTGACCCACGCCGAACTGCCGGCGGTCGCGGCGGAGCAGGCCGCGCGGACCGGGTGGGTCAAGGTGGTCATCGACTGGGGCCCGGAGGACGAGGTCGTGCCGGTCGACGTGCTGACGGCAGCGGTCTCGGCGGTGCACGCGGCGGGCGGGCGGATCGCGGTGCACACGCAGAACGCCGCGGGTGGCGTCGTCGCGGTCGCGGCCGGTGTGGACACGGTGGAACACGGGATGTGCCTGGACCCCGCCCTGCTGGCGGACATGGCGACGCGCGGGATCGCGCTGACGCCGACGCTGAGTGTGTTGCAGGGCAACGTGAACTACCTGCGGAAGCGGCCGGACAGCCCCCGCAAGGACTGGCTGATGGGCGGCATCCGGGCGCACCCGGCGCTCGTCGCCGCGGCCGCGGAAGCGGGTGTGACGGTGTTGGCGGGCACGGACTCCCGGCCCAACGGCCGGATCGCCGACGAGGTACGGGCGCTGGCCGAGGCCGGCATGCGCCCGCACGACGCACTGGCGGCGGGTTCCTGGACGGCCCGCTCCTACCTGGGCCTGGCCGGCCTGGAACCGGAGGCACCGGCCGACGCGGTGATCTACGACCGCGACCCGCGCACCGACCTGGGCGTGCTGGACCACCCGGTCGCGGTGGTCCTGCGCGGCCAGCGGGTCCGCTGAGCCAGCGCCCGAGACCTGCGCCGCGGGTCCGCCGAGTCAGCGACCGAGACCCGGACAGCGGATCCGGTGAGTCAGCGGCCGAGGCGTGAGTAGTCGGCCACCGAGTCGAACACGATGCATTCGGCCACCCGCACCAGGTTCGCCTCGGACAACGGCCACCGGTCGGCGATGCCATGAGCACGCTGCTCCCGGCGGCCCGCGACGGCCCGAACACGCCGGCCGCTTCGAGGCGCAGGCCGGCGGGCAGCCAGCCGAACGCGATACCGGCCTGCACCGGCTGCGGCGCCGTGATCGTGACGGAGTCGGCGACCTTGAACGCCACGGTCTCCGCGCCGGACAGCGCGGGAGATCTGGCTGCGGACCGTCGCCGGTCGGCAGCGCAGCACCTCCGCGATCTCCTCGTCGGGTGCGGTTCTCGCAGTAGCGCAGCACCAGGGCCGCGCACTGCTTGCGGGGCAACGCGGCCAGTCGGGCGAGCATCGCGTCGTCACGTACTCGTCGAAGCCCGTCGCCACGTACGTGTCCCTCCCGTTGCATCCGGAGGCGGGATCCGCTGCACGCGGTTTCAGTGCACCGCGATGGCCAGCACCGCGACGGCGCACAGGCCCAGGCCGATGCGTTGGGCGGGGGCGAACCGTTCGTGCCCGATCACCCGGGCCAGCAGGACCGTGACACCCGGGTACAGCGACGTGAGGATCGCGACCGTGGACAGCATTCCGCGCTGGGTGGCCGCGAAGTACAGCAGGGTCGCGGCCACGCCGCTGGCGCCGACCAGCACCGGACCCACCGCGTCGCGCGCGGTCATGCGCACCGGTGTCCGCACGACGGCGATCGTCACCAGCACGACGACCAGCGACATGGTCTGTTCGGCGACGACCGGCCACAGGCCGTCAGCGCCGGCGCGGGCGAGCGCGACGAACAGGAAGCCGAACGCCGTGCCGGCGGTCAGGCCGTCCGCCAGCGCCTGGCGGGACACCTTCATCGCACCGTTGGCCGCGACCAACGCGATCGCCGGCAGGGCGACCAGCACACCGGCCGCGCCGAGCACGCCGGGACGGTCGCCGAGCACGACGCCGACCACGACCGGCAGCACGGCCGCCCCGACGGCCGACACCGGGCCGACCACACTCATCTGCCCACGCGCCAGACCCCGGTACAGCACCAGCGTTCCGCCACCGCCGCCGAGCCCGCCCGCCGCGCCCCACGCGACGGCGGCGAAGTTCGCCCCCGGGCCGGGGAACAGCACGGCGGCCGCCCACACCAGTACGACCGCCGCCAGCGTCGCGACCAGGTTGACGGGCAGCCACCCGAGGCGGCGCGACACCAGTCCGCCGCCGAAGTCCGAGCCGCCGTACAGCAGGGCCGCTGCCAGACCCAGCACGATCCCCATGACGTCCCTCCTCATCTCGTGCGTCCAGCCTGGCCGCGATCGGTCCTCTTGGTAAGGTCCGATTTCATGGCCGGATCAAGTACCAATTCGGGTCTACTGGTCCGGTTGCGGCGCGCCGGCGGTGAACCGCTGCACCGGCAGATCGCCACGTCGATCCGGGACTCCATCCGCGCGGGCACGCTGCCGCGCGGCTCCCGCCTGCCACCGACCCGGACGCTCGCCGCCGACCTGGACGTGTCCCGGGGCGTGGTCGTCGAGGCCTACCAGCAGTTGACCGCCGAGGGGTACCTGACCAGCCGGTCCGGCGGGTACACCGAGGTCGCCGCGGGCCCGGCGCCCCGGGTGGCTGTCGACCGGCCGTCCCGGACGCGTCCGGTGCGGATCGACCTGAGCTACGGCCGCGCGGACGTGTCGGCGGTCCCGCGCGCGGCCTGGCTGCGGTCGATCCGGACGGCCCTGCTGGACACGCCCAACGAGGTGTTCGGATACCTCAGTGGCAGCGGCGTGCCCCGGTTGCGTGACGCGATCGCCGACTACCTCAACCGGGTGCGCGGCACCGTCGCCGACCCGGACCACGTGGTGATCTGCACGGGCTACGCGCAGGGCATCGCGCTGCGGTTGCAGGTGTTGGCCGCGCGGGGCGCGCGACGGGTCGCACTGGAGGACCCGTCGTCCCGGGACGACGCGCTGCCGGTCGCGCGGGCCGCCGGCCTGGACGTCGTCGGCGTGCCGGTGGACGCGGACGGCATCCGCGCCGACCAGCTCGGCGACGCGGACGTCGTGATCCTGACGCCGTCGCACCAGTGGCCGACCGGCGCGGTGCTGTCGGCGGAGCGGCGTGCCGCGGTGCTGGAGTGGGCGGCGGCGCGCGGCGCGATCGTCGTCGAGGACGACTACGACGCGGAGTACCGCTACGACCGGTCACCGATCGGCGCGATGCAGGGCCTGTCGCCCGACCATGTGGTGTACGCGGGTTCGGCGAGCAAGACCCTCGCGCCGGGGCTGCGGCTGGGCTGGTTCGTGCTGCCCGGCCACCTGGCCGGCCCGATGGCGGACGCGAAGATCATCGCCGACCGCGGCTCACCGGCACTGGAACAGTTGGCGCTGGCGGACTTCCTCACCCGGGGCGAGTTCGACCGGCACCTGCGCCGGATGCGGCCGGTGTACAAGCGCAGGCGGGACGCCCTGCTGGCCGCGTTGGCCCACCACCTGCCGGACTTCCGACCGGCGGGCGTGTCGGCCGGTCTGCACCTGGTGACGTGGCTGCCGGAGGGCGTGGACGAGACGGCGTTCGTCGAGGCGGCCCACCGGGCGGGAGTGGGTGTGGACGGCGTGCTGCCGTACCGCATCACCCATCCCGGGCCGCCCGGTCTGGTGTTCGGCTTCGCCACGGCGAACGAACGCGCCATCGCGGACGGGGCGGAGATCCTGGCCGGCATCCGCCTGCGATGACGGCGGCCGGTACGGCCCACGGTCACGGATGCCGCATGACCCCGTCTCGACCGGAGAGCGCTCTCCACCATGCTACAAAGGGCTGCATGAGCCGTGTTGATCGACCTGGTGATCGGCCTGGTGATCGACCGCCCACGCTGGAGCACGTGGCTCGCCTGGCCGGGGTGTCGCGGGCGACCGTGTCCCGGGTGGTCAACGGGTCGCCGAACGTCGATCCGCGGCTGCGGGACGTCGTGCG
>DASZXM010000922.1:0-7558 GCA_035546415.1 Pseudonocardiaceae bacterium | reverse complement strand
GGCCAGTTCGTGCAGGTGCTGGAGCACCGCCAGGGGGTGCGGATCGCGTGCCTGGAGGAGATCGCGTTGCGCATGGGCTACATCACCGCCGACGAGTGCCACGCGCTGGGCGCCAAGCTGGCCAAGTCCGGCTACGGCGAGTACGTGATGGGCATCGCGCGCTCGGCGGGCGCGGGCACCTGAGCCGCGCGGACAGCGGCCGGCGCTGAGGCCCGCGCCTCGTGGCCGGGATCTCGTCGCCGGCGTCTCGTGGCCGAGTCTTGTGGCTGGCGTCTCGTGGCCGGGTTCCGTGGCCCGAGGTTGGTGGCCGGGGTCTTGTGGCTGGCGTCTTGTGGCCTGCGGCTTGTGACCGGCGTGTGTCCACCAGTGACCGCGGCACTCACGCGCTGGCCAGCGGCAGCTCCGCGCTCACCCGCCAACCACGGACCTCGCCGGGGCCGGCGTCGAACCGGCCGCCCAGCAGCTCCACCCGCTCCCGCATGCCGACCAGGCCGAAGCCGCCGGAACCGCCCGCCGGGTTCGCCAGCTGACCGGTGCCGTCGTCGGTGACCCGGACGTGGACGGCGTCACCGGACGTGCGGACGTCCACGTCGATCCTGGTCACGCCGGCCGCGTGCTTGCGGGCGTTGGTGACCGACTCCTGCACCAGCCGCAGGATCGACCGGGCCAGGGCCGGTGGCACCTGGTCGGTCAGGTCCACCGTCAGTCGCACGGGGCCGCCCGGCTCGTCGGCCACCTTGCGGATCTGGTCGGTGAGCTCGTCGTTGTCCCGGCTGGTGGCCGTGGGTTCCGTGCCACGCAGCGTGCCGACGAGGCGGCGCATGGCGGCGAGGGCTTCGTGGCCGCTGGCGGTGATGATCGGCAGCACCGTGCGGGCCGCGTCCGGGTCCTGGTCGGCGATCGCCTGAGCGCCCTGGGAGTGCACGACGATGCCGGTGACGTAGTGGGCCACGACGTCGTGCAGCTCACGGGCCAGCGCCAGCCGCTCGGCCTGCTGGGCCGCGGCCACCGACGCTTCCTCCGCCCGGCGGCGTTCCGAGTCACGGGCGCGGAAGTACAGGCCGGTGCCCACCGCGATGCCGAACGCGATGGCCCACACCAGGAAGACCGCGCTGCTGGCCGTGGGTTCGTTCCTGTCATGCCGGACGACCGACGAGAAGGCATACCCCAGGATGACGAGCGCTGCCCCCGTGGTCGCACGGCGGCGCGGCGCCAGCCGGACGACGATGGCGATCAGCGCCATGCCGGCGGCCAGCATGATCGCGTCCGCGCCGAATCGCGGCACGCCCAGCAGCCACAGCAGTCCCGCGGTCGCGGCCATGACGAACGCCGCGACGAGGGCCGCGTCGAACGGGCGGCGCAGCGAGATCACCGCCGTGGCGCACACGATCAGGTCGCCGGGCAGTTGTAGCCACTGCGACGCCGGCATCCCGCGCCACGCCGTGATCTGGCCGGCCAGCAGTGCGGCCAGGACCAGGGCCAGTGGCCACTGCCGCCGCGCCAGCGCCCGCCAGCCGATGTACCCCTCGTTCACGGGTGGACACGGTAGGGGGTACGTCGGCGCACCGCCGTCAGCCCGGAGGCTGGTGCGTTGTCAGACCTGTGGCGTAGCGGACGTCGGGACCTCGGGCGGACTCGCGATGACCCCGTGAACGGCGACGCTCGATGCATCGTCGAACAGGGAGGTGCGGGATGTTCTCGCAGGTGATGACGTGGAGCGGTGCGATTCTCGGGCTGCTCGTCATGGGGGCCATGGTGGTGTCCGGACTGTTGGCGGACAGCGACCGGAACTGACCCGGCGCGGCCACAGCCGAAGGCCTGGCAAGGCCGGGCGAAGGCCGGGCGAAGGTCAACTGGGCACCCCGGGTGCCCAGTGACGGCGGACACAGGCGCATTCTGCTCGCGACGAGGGCCGTGACGAGGGCCGTGACGAGGGCCGCGGCGTGGGCCGCGACTACGGCGGTGACGAGGGCCGCGACTAACGCCGCGACGAGGGGAGTGCCGTGCATCCACTGCAGGCCGTGGCCGTCGCGGTCGCTGGAGTCCTGGCAGGCATGATCAACTCGGTCGTCGGCTCCGGGACGCTGATCACGTTCCCCGTGCTGCTGACCGTCGGCCTGCCACCCGTGACCGCCAACATCTCCAACGGCCTCGGGCTGGTGCCGGGCTCGCTGTTCGGCGCCATCGGCTACCGCGGCCAGCTCGTCGGTCAGGGCCGCAGGGTGCGACTGCTCGGCGTCGCGTCGGTCATCGGCGGCGTGATCGGCGCCGTGCTGCTCTTGGTGCTGCCGCCCGGTGCGTTCAGCGCGATCGTGCCGGTGTTGATCGCGATCGCGCTGGTGCTGGTCGTCGCCCAGCCGTGGCTGTCCAAGCGACTCCAGGCACGACGCGCCGCCAACTCGGTGCCGGCAGACGCTCCACAACCAGAAGCGGCACAACCAGAAGCAGCACAACAACCAGACGCACCACAGCGGGACAGCTGGCCGCTCTGGCTGGGCGTCCTCGTCACCGGCGTCTACGGCGGCTACTTCGGTGCCGCCCAGGGTGTGCTCCTGCTGGGCGTCATGGGCGTGCTGCTCACCGAGTCGCTGCAGCGGATCAACGCCGTGAAGAACGTGCTCGCCATGCTGGCCAACCTGGCGTCCGGCATCGTGTTCGTGTTCGTCGCGCACGTGTCGTGGCTGGCCGTCGTGCTGATCGCCGTCGGTTCGGCGATCGGCGGCACCCTCGGGGCGAAGGTCGGGCAGAAGCTGTCGCCGGTGGTGCTGCGCGGGGTGATCGTGGTGATCGGCCTGGTCGCCATGGCCAAGCTGCTGTTCACCTGACCGGCGGCCGGCCGTCCCACCCTGTGAGCAACGTCCCAGTAGCGCCGGGGGAAACGGCAGCAGGCAATCCGGTCCGTGCAACGCCCATTGCCCGGGGTCATCATCCCCGGCCCCGATCAGGTCACCACATTCGACCGGTTGGGGGATGGTCGGCACCGGTAGTAGCCGGTCGGCCTCGGTCGGCGGCGCTCGGTGAACACGGCTGGGTTCACCGAGGTCAACGCTGGTCACGACGTTCGCCGACGGGCATCCGGGCAGCCGGAATGCGGCGATATGTCGTGTTGGGCGGTGTGTGCGGCGAAACGAGCCCTAGGAGTCGGCGCTCGATCGGGCTACAGTACGACGGCGATCGCGCGTCAGGAGTGTCACGACGCACCGCCAACACGTACCCGAACGAGACACGAACGCGTGATGATCGCCTAGGCCACGTCGTAGTCGCGTGATCACCAGTCGCGAGACCGGGCGAGGAGGTTGCATGTCCGAGAACCGCCACAAGGTGGGTGCGGACATCTCGCGACCCGTCAGCCCGAAGGACAACGGCAGGGACACGACCGCGTTTCGCGCCTATTCGATCTCCGTGTTCGCCATCGGCGCCGTCGCCGCCGGTGTCGTGTCGTGGTGGCTGCCGCTGACGTTCCGCCCCGAACTGTTCTGGGTCGCGCCGCTGCTGGCCGTCGGCTTCCTGCTCTCCGAGCGGCTCGCGGTGAACGTCGACGTCCGCGGCGAGGTCTCGTGGACCATCTCGTTCACCGAGATCCCGATGGTGATCGGCCTGCTCACCGCACCGTTCCAGGTGGTGCTCGTCGCACACGTCGTGGCGGGTGTCGGCACGCTGTTGGCCCGCCGGGTCACCGACCGTGCCCTCTACAACGCAGGCGTGATGATGATCGAGGCGACCAGCGCGTTCGCCCTGGCCCGCCTGGTGAACAACGTCCTCGGCCAGAACCCGATGTGGATGGGCGCGTTCGCGGGCGCGATGGCGGTGCCGCTGTCCAGCACGCTGCTCGCGGTGATCGCCGTGCGGCTGCTGGGCCGCCGGATGCGCCTGTCCAGCGCCGGCAGGCTCGTCGGGCGCGTGCTCGTGGTGGGCCTGCTCAACGCGTCCCTGGGCGTCACCGGCTACGAGGTGATCATGCACAGCCCGTGGGGCTGGCCGCTGGTCGTCCTGGTCTGCCTGGGCGTGCTCGCCCTCTACTTCGCCTACTCCGGCCTGCTGCGCGAGCAGCGTGACCTGGAGGCGCTGGCCGACGTCAGCCTCATGGTCGCCCGGTCCGGTCAGCACGTCGCCAGACCGGCCGTCGGTGCGGACCCGTCCGCGTCGCTGCCGCACAGCGAGGACTGGCAGGTGATCGCCGAACGCATCAAGGACCAGGTGGGCGCCCGGCGCGTCGTGCTGCGGCTGTGGCCCGACCCGCGCCAGGAGATGCACACCGTCGTCGCGGGTGAACCGCTGCCGCAGCGCCGCGTCGACCCGAGGGCGGTGCGCGAGGATCCGATGCTGCGCCTGGCCGGTGCCGGTGTCCGCCAGTTCCGGCTGGCCGACGCGAGCACCGAGGTGTTGGACGCGCTCGCCGCGCGCGAGGTGAACGAGGCCCTCGTGGTGCCGCTGCGCGGTGCGAACCAGGTGCTGGGCGTCCTGGAGGCGCACGACCGGCTGTCCCGCTGGCGCGGTTTCGGCCGGGCCGACGTGCAGATGGTCGGCACGATGGCCAGCCACCTGGCCACCGCCGTGGACAACCGCCGCCTGATGGCGCGCCTGCGCCACGACGCCTACCACGACCCGCTGACCGGCCTGCTCAACCGCGCCGGCTTCCGGGAGACCGCGATCGTGCTGCTGCGCGACCACCCCACGTCGGTCGTGCTGCGCCTGGACCTGGACGTGCTGTCGACGATCAGCGACGCGCTGGGCTACGCGTGGAGCGACCGGATGGTCGTGGCGGCCGGCCGCAGGCTGCGCGACGAGTTGGGTGTCGACGTGCCGCTGGCCCGGTTGGAGGCCGGCACGTTCGCGACGCTGCTGGTCGACCACACCGAGGAGGAGGCGCAGAAGGTCGCCGAGCGCATCCGCGCCGGCCTGTCCGCGTCCTACCCGATGGACCGCCTGACCGTGGACGCGAGCGTCAAGGTCGGCTACGTGGCCGCCGACGCGGAACCCACCGGGGCCGCCGAGCCGGACGTGGACACGCTGCTGCAGCGCGCCGACGTGGCCGTGCGGGCGGCGCGCTCGGACGGCGACACCGTGCGCCGCTACGTGCCCAGCATGGGCCAGATCTTCCTGCGCCGGTTCCAGCTGGTCACGCAGTTCAAGCAGGCCATGGAGAACGGCGAGGTCTACCTGCACTACCAGCCGAAGGTGGCGCTGCCCAGCCGGCAGATCCTCGGCGTGGAGGCGCTGGTGCGCTGGCAGCACCCGGAGTTCGGCAATCTGCCGCCGGACGAGTTCATCCCGGCCGTCGAGGCCACCGGCCTGATCGGCCCGCTGACCACGTTCGTCACCGAACGGTCCCTGGCCAAGGTGCGCAAGTGGCTGGACCGGGGCATCCGGATGAGCGCCGCGGTGAACCTGTCCGTGCGCAACCTGGAGGACGAGAACTTCCCCGAGTGGGTCGCCGACGCGCTGGCCAGGCACGACGTGCCCGCCGAGCTGTTGACCTACGAGCTGACCGAGTCCGGCGTGATGTCCGACCCGGAGCGGGCACTGCCGGTGCTGCGCAGGTTGCACGCGTTGGGCGTGGTGCTCGCCGTGGACGACTTCGGCACCGGCTACTCGTCACTGGCCTACCTGCGGCAGCTGCCGGTGGACGAGGTCAAGATCGACAAGAGCTTCGTGCTCGGCATGGGCAGCGACCTGGGTGATCTGGCGGTCGTCCGGTCGATCGTGGAGCTGGGGCACTCACTGGGCCTGACCGTGGTGGCCGAGGGTGTCGAGGAGGACGCCGCCCGCGACCAGTTGGTCGAGATGGGCTGTCACGTGGCGCAGGGTTACCTGATCTCGCGGCCGCTGTCCGAGGACCGCCTGGAGGCGTGGCTGCGGGCCCGCACGGTGTCGGTGACCGGCCTGCGCGACGAGACCGTGCTCACGTTGGTCCACTGACCACCCGATTTCGTGACCGCCCGGAGGGTTGTGTAGAGTTCACCTCGCTCGGCGATGCCCCTTTAGCTCAGTCGGCAGAGCGTCTCCATGGTAAGGAGAAGGTCTACGGTTCGATTCCGTAAAGGGGCTCCATGACCGGCCGCAGAGTACCGTTGTGGTGCGACTGCGGCTGCGCTCATGTAGGGCGGTGTAGCTCAGTCGGTAGAGCAAGCGGCTCATAATCGCTGTGTCGCCGGTTCAAGTCCGGCCACCGCTACGAGATCGGCGACGGGCATAAGCCCGGGTCCCACGGTGTTAGACAGCCGGGGAAGGTACTAGAGGAAGGTTCGACCGTGGCTGCCACCGACGTGCGACCGAAGATCACGCTGGCGTGCGAAGAGTGCAAGCACCGCAACTACATCACCAAGAAGAACCGGCGCAACGACCCGGACCGCCTGGAGATGAAGAAGTTCTGCCCGAACTGCGGCACGCACCGGCTGCACAAGGAGACCCGCTGACCCTGCCGGCCCCCGGGCCGCGGGCGCGGTGAACCCAGCCAGCGCCACTGGATGACTTTGAGGCCGTTCCCCTCGCGGGAGCGGCCTTGATGTCGTCTGCTCACCACCGGGCCGTCCTGCCACCGAGCGTCCGCTAACCTCGTTCGGTGCCAGTTGACCAGTCGTTTGTCGGTCGCACCTACCCCGCCGTCGAGCGGTACGAGGTGGGTGTGGAGAAGATCCGCGAGTTCGCCGACGCCATCGGAGACGCCAACCCGATCTACCGGGACGCCGAGGCGGCCAAGGCCGCGGGCCACCCGACGGTGATCGCACCGCCGACCTTCGTCACCATCATCAACCTGACCGCGATCCAGCGGATCGTCGACGAGGTCGGGCTCGACTGGAGCCGGGTCGTGCACGGTGAGCAGACGTTCGAGTACCACCGGCCCGTCTTCGCAGGCGACTGCCTGGCCCTGGTGGCCACCATCGAGAACCTGATGACCCGCGCCGGCAACGACTTCATGACCGTCCGGGCCGAGATCGCCACCGTGGACGGCGAGCCGGTGTCCACCGCGTCCGCCACCATCGTGGTGCGAGGGGAGCAGTGATGACCAGGAAGTTCGTGGACGTCGCCGTCGGCGACGAACTGCCCCCGCTGACCGTGACGCTCACCCGCGCCGACCTGGTGCGGTACGCGGGCGCGTCGCTGGACTTCAACCCGATCCACTGGAGCGAGTCGACGGCGACCGGTGTGGGCCTGCCGGACGTGATCGCGCACGGCATGCTGACGATGGCGCTGGCCGGCCGCCTGGTGACCGACTGGGCCGGTGACCCGGCCGCCGTGGTCCGCTACGGCACCAAGTTCACGCGCCCGGTCGTCGTGCACGACGGTGGCGAGTCCGTAGTCGAGCTGACCGGCAAGGTCGGCGAGAAGAACGAGGAACAGCACACGGTGCGGGTCGACATCGTGGCCAGGTACGCGGGCCAGACGGTCCTGGGACGCCCGACGGCGACCGTCCGGCTGCCCTGAGACCGACCGCACAGCGCGGCCGGCAGGACGGAGCGGCGGGCAGACCAGCGCGGCCGGCAGACCAGCGCGGCCGGCAGACCAGCGCGGCCGGCAGGCCGCGCGGAGCGGCTGACATCCAGCGCGGCCGATCGCA
>DASZXM010000921.1:0-18704 GCA_035546415.1 Pseudonocardiaceae bacterium | reverse complement strand
TGGATCGTGCGCGGCCAGAACTTCGTGCTGATCTACTCCCAGCCGGTCCAGGGCGACACCCTCTGGCAGGCGAGCCTGCGGTCCGAACAGGTCGTGCTGCTGATCGACGGGTCCAGTGCCGTCGACGACGTCACCGGACCGGCGATCGTGGTCCTGCCACCGGGGGAGAACACGGTCACCAGCGCCGGCGCCGGCCCGATCGTGCAGTTGATCCAGTCCGACGAGACCGAATGGGCCGCGAAGGCGTCCAACGCGGACAGTTACGCCACGCCGCACCCCGGTGTCGCCCCGCTGGACCCGTGGCCCGAACCGGTCGACGGCTACCGCAGGCGCGTCTACCGGATGGCCGACGTGCCCGACGAGCCCGGCCGGTTCGGCAGGCTGTTCCGCACCCGCGCGTTCATGGTGAACTTCCTCAAGCCCGGCAACGGCCCGCGTGACCCGCACAAGCTGTCGCCACACTTCCACGCCGACTTCGAACAGTGCAGCCTGGTCGTGGCGGGCTCCTACATCCACCACATCCAGACCCCGTGGGGCACCGACGCGACCGCTTGGCGGCCGGAGGACCACGCCCGCGTCGGCAGCCCGTCCGTGGCTGTCATCCCCCCGCCGACCGTGCACACGTCCCAGGCGATCGGCTACGGCACCAACCACCTGATCGACATCTTCGCCGGCCCGCGCGCCGACTTCTCCGCCAAGCCGGGCTGGGTGCTCAACGCAGCCGAGTACCCCGCGCCCCAGGACTGACCGGCGCGGGAGCGCCGGACGTCACCGACCGAACACCCCGCCCAGGTCGGGCGTTTCTCACCTTCAGTGCCGAAGGGACCCTCTCATGGCCTCCAGCACCGACATCCAGGTCACCCCCGCCGACCCCACGTTCCGGCAGCGCAGACGCCGGGCCATCACCAGCGCGTGGGCCGGTTTCGCGATCGACTCCTACTCCATCTACGTGACGTCCACGTCGCTGCTGCCGGCGATGATCTACTTCGAGGCGGACGTCTCACCCGCGCAGGCCTCGCTGCTGGCCGGCATGACGTTCGCCGCGACCCTGCTGGGCAGGCCGGTCGGCGCGCTGCTGTTCGGCGGGTTCGCCGACCGCCTCGGCAGGCGGAAGATCGGCTCGATCACCATCTACGGCTTCGGCACGATGTCACTGCTGATCGCGTGCCTGCCCGGCGCCGAGCTGATCGGCGCCACGGCCGCCACCGGGCTGTTGATCGGCATCCGTTTCGTCGAGGGCATCTTCCTCGGCGGCGAGTACACGGCGGCCACCCCGATGGCCCTGGAATACGCGTCGAAGTCCCGGCGCGGCTTCATCGGCGCGCTCATCCAGTGCTCGGCCAGCGGCGGCCCGTTCGTCGTCGCCCTGCTCACGTCGCTGGTGCTGCTGTTCGCGCCCAAGGCCGGCCTGCACTCGCCGTACGTGCAGTGGGGCTGGCGCATCCCGTTCATCATCGGCGCGATCCTCGCCGTGCTTGTCGCGTGGTTCCTGCGCCGCCGCGTCGAGGACTCGGAGACCTGGAAGAGCGCGCCCCGCACCACGTCGCCGCTGCGGGACATGCTGCGGGGCCGGTCGGGCCGGGCGTTCATCCAGGTCTACATCATCATGACCGGCGTCTTCTTCGGCATCAACATGCTGGGCAGCGTCATGCCGCAACTCCTGTTGGCCAACCACGGGTACACGGCGTCCGACCTGGCGCACACCCAACTGGTCGACGCCGTCCCCGGCGTGGCGACCTATCTGGTGTACGGGTGGCTGTCCGACCACATCGGACGGAAGAAGGCGCTGTACATCGCCGGTGCGATCATGATCGTGATGGCGCCGGTCACGCTGTCCCTGATGGCAGGCGGCCACGTGCACGGCTGGGGCAGGCTGACGCTGCTCGCCGCCGCCACCAACGTGATCCTCATCGGCCCACTGGGTGTGCTGCCCGCCTACATCAACGAACGCTTCGCCACGGCCGTCCGCTCGTCCGGCTGGGGGGTCGGCTACAGCACGGCCGTCGTCATCCCGGCGTTCTTCGCCTACTACCAGGTGTGGCTGTCGCACGCGGTGCCCGCCATGTACACGGCGGGGATACTCGCCGCGCTCGGCGGGGTGCTGCTGGTGGCCGCGACGACGGCCGGGCCGGAGACCCGCGGTGTCGCCCTGGACTCGGTGGGCGCGCCGCCGGGCGACCCGATCGGCGCCGCGCAGTGACACGCATCGGCTGCGCGGTGACACCCGTCGAAGGGACGCATGGAACGGACAGCCAGGGTCGGGGTCGCGATCTTCGTCCTGCAGACCGCGGGCAGTGGCGTCGCGGTGTACGGCATCCCGATCTACATCGCGGTGTTCCTGTCGTCCGGGACGGTCAGCGCGGGAGCGCTGTCCGTGGCCGGCACGGGATTCTTCCTGGTGGGTGCGCTGTCCGGGCCGGTGTTCGGCCGGTTCGGACAGCGCAGGCCCAGGGCGGTGCTGCTGGGCGCGGTGGCATCCGGGGCGGTGGCCATCGCGGCGATGGCCGTCCACCCGGACGCGGTCGTGGTGATCTGTGCGTTCGCCGTGCTCGGTGCGATGTTCAACGGCGGCCTGATCGTCGTGGGCACCACCGTCCTGGTCCAGGTGTTCCGCGGCAGGCCCAGCGGCGGGATGGCACTGGCCACGTCCGGTTCGTCGGCCGGTGGCATCGCGGTCTCCCCGCTGTTGGCGGTGCTGCTGCACGGGCACGGATCGTTCCTGCCGGTCGCGGCCGGGTTCCTGGTCCTGGGCTGCGCCGCGGTGCTGGCCACCGGGCGACCGGCGACACCACCGGCCACGGCGTCGCCCGCGGCCGGGCGTCCGGTTCGGTTGCTGGCGCACTGGCCGCTGGTGGTCGCGTTCAGCCTGATCAGCGCGTCCCAGTTGGGTGCCACGTCCTACATGGTGTCGCTGGGGCTGTCCCGAGGGTTCGCCGGCGCGACCCTCGCGGTGTCCGTGGCCACCGGCACGGCCGTGGCGTCCCGGTGGATCGGCAGCGCCGGCATCCGGCACCTGGGCCTGCACCGGTGGACGCTGACCAGTTTCTGCCTCCAGGGTTTCGGTGTGGCACTGGTCGGGATCGCGCCGGCCGGCTGGGTGCTGTTCGCCGGCGCCGCCCTGATCGGCCAGAGCCTGGGCAACACCATCCTCATCCGGTCCCAGGTGATCGTGGAGATCTTCGGGATCGACGGCTTCGCGCGGAAGTTCGCACAGTTCCAGACGTGGACCAGCCTCGGATCGGCGGCCGGACCACTGGTGCTGGGCCAGATCCTGGCCGCCACCCACGGCTACGTCGTCGCCTACCTGGCGCTGTTCGCGGTGAACATGGTCGCCGCGCCGTTCCTGCTCCCGTGGATGCGGGGCGCGCGGCCGGAACGCGGGAGGATCGATGAGTTCCACGACCGTGCGGGTCCCCACGTACGCTGATCTGCTCCGGCGCACCGACGCGCCGCCCGGGTCGTCGTGGCGCCTGTTCGGCGACCACGACCAGTTGGGCACGCTCAACTTCCTCACCCCGCAGACGGCCGTCGCCGCGGCCGCACTGGTGCGGCGGGGCACGGTGATCAACCTGGACTACCCGCTGAACACGTTCGTGCCCAGTCTCGCCGGTACCCGCCCGCCGACCGAACATCACATGTTCTCCAACAACCCCAACCACCGCGACGACTGGGTCGACTCGTTCTACCTCCAGTCCACGTCCCAGGTGGACGGACTGCGGCACATCCGGCACCCGAGGCACGGCTTCTACGGCGGAGTCGCCGACGACCGGATCGACGTCGGCACACCGGACCTTGGCATCCAGTTGCTCGCCGAGAAGGGCCTGGTCGGCAGGGGAGTGCTGCTCGACGCGGTCCGCTACTTCGCCGGCATCGGCGAGCCGATACGGCCGCGGACCCGGCGTGCCATCACGCCCGCCGATCTGGACGCGATGGCCGAGTACTTCGACGTCGAGCCGCGGTCCGGTGACATCCTGTTGCTGCGCACGGGTTTCGCCGAGGGCTGGCTGGCCGCCACACCCGAGGAGCGCGCCGAGCGCACGGGCGGACCCGGGCTGATCCAGTCCGAGGAGATGCTGGCCTGGCTGTGGGATCACCAGATCGCGCTGACGGCGGCGGACAACGGTGGCCTCGAAGTCTTCCCGGTCGAACCGGACTCGGGGTGGGTCGATCCGGACGAGCCACCGCCCGCCCGCGGGCCCTCGCACAACGGCATGATGCACCGCCCGCTGATCGCGCTGCTCGGCATGGTCATCGGCGAGCTGTGGAAGCTCGACGAACTGGCCGCCGACTGTGCCGCCGACGGCCGCTACGAGTTCCTCGTCACGGCCAAACCGCTGAACCTGGAGGGAGGCGTCGGTTCGCCGCCCAACGCACTGGCGGTCAAGTAACACCAGCACGACGAAAGGAAACACCGTGACCGACACCCTCAGCGAACTGTGGGACCCGACGCTGGACGCCGATCGGCAGCGGCCCGACCCCGAGGTCGACGACCTGCTCGTCGGCGGGGTCGACCTGCACACCCACCCCGGGCCCAGCCCGTTCCCGCGCCGGATGTCCATCCTGGACGCGGCGACCGACGCGGCGACCGTCGGCTTCCGGGCGATCGTGGCGAAGTCGCACCACCACAGCATGCAGACCGACATCCTCGCACTGGAGAGCGCGGGGCTGGCGGACGTGCCGGTCAAGGTGTTCGGCGGCATCGCGCTGAACCGGACCGTCGGCGGCCTCAACCCGTACGCCGTGGAACTGGCGCTGCGGCTGGGCGGCAAGGTGGTGTGGTTCCCGACGATCTCCTCGCGGGCGCACATCGACTTCCACGCGCACAACCACAACAGTGGGTTCCCGGTGTCCGGCGTGCCGTTGCGGGACAACGAGCCGATCACCGTCCTGGACGACGCGGGCGGGCTCGTCCCGGAGGCACGCGACGTCATCGACGTCATCGTCGGCGAGCAGGCGATCCTGAACTGCGGTCACCTGCCGGCCGACGAGATCGACGTGCTGGTCCCCCAGGCGATCGCGGCCGGCGTGGAGCGGATCGTGATCAGTCACCCCGACTTCATCGTCGGCGCGTCGCCCGAGCGGATCGCCGACTGGTGCCGGCAGGGCGCCTACGTCGAGCACTGCCTGGCGATGCTGGTCGGCCGGCAGCCGGCCGAGCAGCCGATGGCGAAGATCGCCGAGTTCTACCGGGCGGCCGGTCCGGACCGGACGATCTTCTCCTCCGATCTGGGCCAGCGCGGCAACCCGCTGCCGGTCACGGCGTACCGGCGGATGGTGCGCGCCTTGCTGGACGCGGATGTGGCACCGGACGCCATCAGGGCCATGACCGGGGGCAACGCCGCGCGATTGCTGTCCCTCTGATCGGTATAGTCCGCTCGTGACCAGCGCGGGAGGTACTTCAGACATCCAGGCTGTGCACCGGGTGGGCGAGCTGTTGCGGCTGTTCACGCTGAACAAGCCGAGGATCACCGTCGCCGAGGCCGCGGCGGCGGTCGGCCTGAACCGCACCACCGTGCACCGCTACTTCACGTCGCTGGTGCAGGCCGACATCCTGGAACGGGACCGGGACGAGGCGGCCGCGTTCGTCCCCGGCAAGCTGCTGCTGCAGTTGGGCGCGGTCGCACAGGGCCAGCGGCGGGTCCTGGACATCGCCCCCGGCCACATGCGGGCACTGTCGCTGGACACCAGCCTGACCGTCGTGCTATCGCTGTGGGGCGCGTCCGGTCCGGTGGTGTCCCTGGTGTCCGAGACCGGCACGCACCCGATCCTGATCACCGTCCGGATCGGCTCGTCGCTCGGCCTGGAATCGGCGCAGACCCGGCTGTTCGTCTCGCTGTCGCAGGACAAGGAGACGATGAGCCGGTACCTGGCCGATGTGCCGGGCGACGTCCGCGCCGCGTTCGAACAGGACCTGCCGGCCTGCCGGGAACGCGGCCTGTGCCGGGTGCGGATCCCCGCCGTGGACGGCGTGGTGCTGGCCGCCGCCGTGTTCGACGAACACGGCCTCGCCGCCACGGTGGCGCTGGTCGGTACGACGTCGTCACTGCCCGACGGCGCGTCCGCGGCGGAGTCGGCTCTGCTGCGCACGGCCTACCAGA
Source organism: Pseudonocardiaceae bacterium (assembly GCA_035546415.1). Lineage (GTDB taxonomy): Bacteria > Actinomycetota > Actinomycetes > Mycobacteriales > Pseudonocardiaceae > DATEPR01. The sequence continues at coordinate 12,606 of DASZXM010000921.1, read as the reverse complement.
TCACTGCCGAGATGGGCGGTGTGGAGACGCGGGAGGCCGCGCTGGCCGACCCGTCGCTGCCCTGACCGCACCGGTCAACCGCCCAGCCGGGAACGGGTGCGGGGCGCGCGACCGATCAGCAGGCGTTCGCGGTGGTGCTCCTCGTGCAGGTCGCGGCGGCGGGCGTGCAGCAGTTGCCGCAGGCTGATCACGCCGAGCACCCGGGTCGGGTCGCCGCGGTCGACGACGGGCACGCGGGTGATGTCGCTTTCGGCGAGCTTGTTGGCGACCTCGCGCAGCGTGTCGTCCGGGTGGGCCACCAACCGTGCCGGCTCGGCCCGCAGCACGACGTCGTGGTGCGTCATGACCTCGTGTGCGAAGAACGTCTCCAGCGGGTCGGTCGTGTACTCGCGGGTCAGGTGCAGCCTGCGCCGGGCGATCTTCTCGGTGAGCACGGAACGCTTGAGCAGCAACACCGACACCGCGTACGCCGACACCGACGCAACGACCAGCGGCAGCAGGTCGTTCCACGCGTGGGTCAGCTCGCAGGTGAACACGATGCCGGTCAGCGGTGACCGCATCACGCCCCCGACGACGGCCGCGAGCCCGCACATCGCCCAGAACCCGGCCGCGACGTGCGGCAGCAGGCCGCCCTCGGCGGCGCCGAGCGCCGCGCCGATCATGAACACCGGCGCGAGCACACCACCGGACGTACCCGAACCCAACGACAGCGACCAGATCAGCGTCTTGACGGTGAGGATGCCGATGATCAGCGCCGCCGTGGCCCGGCCGGTGAGCAACTGGTCGATGACGTCGTAGCCGACGCCCAGGGCGCGCGGCTCGACCAGCCCGCCCAGGCCGATGACCAGGCCGCCGATCGCCGGCCGCCACATCCAGTGCACGGGCAGCCGCGCGAAGCCGTCCTCGGCGAGGTACACCAGGGCGGTCGCGGCGATCGCCAGCAGGCCACCGGTCACACCCGGGACCAGCGCCAGCCCGTCGGCCACCGGTCCCGGCGTGCCCGGCGCCGGCACGCCGAACACCGGGCCGGTGCCCAGCAGGAACCCCCGGCAGACGGTGCTGACGGCGACGGCCATCGCCACCGGCACCAGGCTGCGCGGCCGCCACTCGAACAGCAGCAGCTCCACCGCGAGCAGGACCGACGCCAGCGGCGCGTTGAACGTCGCCGCCATGCCGCCCGCCGAACCGGCCACCAGCAGCGTCTTGCGTTCGTCCGCGGAGAGTTTGAGCAGCTGCGCGAGGATCGAGCCGACGGCGCCGCCGGTCATGATGATCGGTCCCTCGGCGCCGAACGGGCCGCCGGTGCCGATGCTCACCGCCGCGGACACCGGCTTGAGCACGGCCACGCGCGGCGCGACCCGGCTGCCACCGGTCAGGATGGCCTCGATCGCCTCGGGCATGCCGTGCCCGCGGATCTTCTCCGACCCGTACCGGGCCATCACGCCGATCACCAGGCCGCCGACGGCCGGCGCGGTCAGCACCAGCCACCACGGGTGGTGCACGGCGCCCGGTGCGACCAGCGCCGTGCCGAACCGCTGGTAGAAGACGGCGTTGGTGATCACCCCGATCAGCTTCAGCAGCACGAACGCGGCCACCGCGGCGGCACCGCCGATCGGCACCGCGATCGCCGTGATCAGCAGCATCCGGGGACGGACGTGGAAGTCGCCCAGCCGGGCCGGACGGCCGGAGCTCACAGCGGACCCGGACCGGTCGAGCCGGGCATGGCGGTACCCGCCGCGGCGGCCACCAGTTCGCGGGCCGCGTCCGCGACCTTGCGCCGGCGGGTGGGGGTCAGCTCGCCCAGCAGCGTGCCCAGTGCGGCGTGCCTGCGGTGCAGCACATGTGCCACGACCTGCCGGCCGGTCTCGGTGACCGTGAGGGTCACCACGCTGCGGTTGTGCGGATCCGCGCCCCGCGCCACACAGCCGCGTGCCTCCAGCTTGTCCGCCAGGCGGGTCACCGACGAGGCGTTCACCCCGAGCGCGGCGGCCAGGCGCGACGACGGCACCTCGCCCAGTGCCTCCAACATCAGCAGCAGCCGCACCTGGGGGAACGTGACCCCCACGGGCGCGGCGTGCGCGCTGTCCCAGGCGATGGCGACCAGCACGCGGGTCAACGCCTCCAGCGCCGCGACGTCCGGATCGAGATCATCAGGGCTTTGCACAACGCAAGACTTGCCAACCGCAAGATCTTTCGTCAAGCGTCGGTGGCGGACATCACCGCCGGTCAGGGTGTGTTCGACGTCGCTGTGACGTGCTCCAGGACCGGTGCCAGGCGGCCGAGTTCGACCAGGTGCAGTTCGCTGAGCGCGCCCAGCGCCCGGGCGCCGCTGTCGGTCAGGGCGAGCCGCACCGCGCGCGAGTCGGTGGTGTCCTGGACCCGCCGCACCAGTCCCGCCTGCACGGCGCGGTCCGCCAGGCCGACGACGCTGTGGTGGCGGACGACGAGATAGTCGGCGACCTCACCGATCGTCGGTCCGCGCTCGTCAGGGTGCCCCTTGATCGCCAGCAGCAGCTGGTGCTGGGCGGGTGTGAGCCCGACCTGGCGGGCCTGGTCCTCGCTCCACCGCTCGAACCGCCGCAGCGCGGTGCGGAACTCCAGCAGGCTTGCGTAGTCGTGCTGGTCCAGGTCCGGCATGGGCACTCGCTTCCGGTCGGTTCGGCGGTGCGGTCCAGCCTACCGTGTTGTATCGTGGTACGACATATAAGTATCGTAGTGCGATATAAAAGGGGGTGGACGGGATGCCGCTGGAAATCCTCGCTGCCGCGCTGTGCGTGCTCGCCCTGACGGTGATCGTCGCGATGCTGCTGGTCGCCCTGGCCGACACAGCCGATCCGACCACGATCACCCGGTGCCAGGAGTGCGCCCACTGGATGATCAACACGCGGCACCGGCCGGACGTGCTGTGCTTCCGGTGCCGGCACCACCTCGCGCACCCGTTCGCGGTGCCGTGGCACGGGAGGGCGCGATGAACGACGAGCGAGTACTCCGGGAGACGGCGGACGAACTGCTCGCCGACGCGGCGATCGCCAACGTGGTGGCGTTGTTCCCGGACCAGCGGCGCCGCCGGGCCCGCAGCCGGCCGGTGCTGCTGGCGCTGATGGTGCTGTCCCTCGTCGCGGCGGCCGCGTCGGTCGTCGCCGCCCAGGTCACCGGCGCCATGACGTACCTCGCCGGGATCGTCCTGATCGTGCCGGCGTTCCCGTTGGTCAGCGCCATCGCCCGACTCCGCAGGTCCACAAGCGACACGCCGGTGTAGCCGACGGTGCCCGGGCCCGCGCGCCAGGTGACGTTTTCCCAGCCGCGCGACGTGTCGAGCGTCGAGATCTCAGGCGTACAGCTTCGTCGGTGTGATGACCACGGCGGTCGAGAACAGTTCGGCGAACCGTTCCGGGGTGCCGAACAGGGCCGCGATCCGCTCGGTGTACTTGGCGAGATAGGCCGGCAGCCGGTCGGCGGGCGGCACGTCGTCGGCCCGCGCTGCCGTGCCCTCGACGCGCACGACGTTCCGGCCGATGTCGGTGACGTCCAACACCAGGCTCACCTTGGGATTGGCGTCGATGTTGCGCAGCTTCTGCTTGTCCGGCCGGGTGTAGCACAGGATCGTTCCGTCGTCGCGGAGCAGGAACCAGACGGGCACGCTGACCGGTTGGCCGTCCGCCCGCACGGTGGTCAGTCAGGCCATCAGATTGTGCCGCAACCGATCCTCTACCCGTCCCCGGTCGTCGGCGGGCAGGTGTGCCGTCAGTTCCACGGTGTCGTCTCCACGGTCGGTCGGTGGGTTTCGCCGCGCACACTAGCCACCGCATCCGACATTTCGTGCTCACGACCGCCTGACGGCACAAGCCGTCCTGCCCGCCCGGGCGGGCGAGCAGGACGACCGTCCGTCACGGAACGTGGTAGTAGCTCACCGGGTCCGGGCGCGCCGCATCGAACTCGGCCCCCACGGACTTGTATCCGATGCCGTACTTGCCGCCCACGGTGTCGACCAGTTTGTACTCGTCGAACGCGCGCAACACCGCCGCCGACGGCGGGTTGGCGCCCCGCTCAGCCATCAGGCCGACCGTGGGGTTGGCCGTGTGGAACGCGCTCTGCAGCCACGGTTCGACGTACAGGCGGAGGTTCGTCACGACTCCGGACTTGTACAGGTTCACCGCCGCCTGACCGGCGGTCACGTGGTCGACGTGCCGGCCGGTCGCCGGCAGGTTGCTGTAGGACTTGCACCACGCGCCCGGGTAGGCGGTGAAGTACTCCGTCATGATGGCTTCGGCCTCGTCGACCGTGAGTGTGCCGTCGTCCACTCGCAACGCGCTGACATGGGTGTTCGCGGTGCGGACCCCGAGTTGACGGCTGGCCCGGAACATCTCGTCGTCCCGCGCGGCGATGAAGTCCGTAGGAGACAGTCCGGTTGATGGCCGTACGGCCGAGTTGACCCCGTTGGTCATGAGTACGACGTGGACGTCGTGCCCCGCTTCGAGATGCCGGCGGACGCTCGGCCCCATCGCCAAGGTCTCGTCATCCTGGTGCGGCGTGAAGAAAATGACTGTGGCCACAACGATTCCCCCTAACCGAAAAGCACTCACTGTGTCCTCGGCGGGAGGCCGGCATTCGTTACAACATCGGCGGTGGCGCCGTTTTGCCGCGGTGCGGACCGTCGCCGCCGGGTGATGCCGGCGGCGGGCCCGCGTTCAGCGCCAGCCCAGCGCCGGCGCCACGTGCTGGAGGATGTTCTCCAGGAGGTGTGCGTTGTAGTCGACCCCGAGCTGGTTCGGGATGGTCAACAGCAGTGTGTCGGCGGCCTGGATGGCCTCGTCCGCCTTGAGCTGCGCGACGAGCACGTCCGGCTCGGCGGCGTACGAGCGCCCGAAGATCGCCCTGGTCGTCTCGTCGATCATGCCGACCTGGTCGTGCGAGTCGCCGTCGTGACCGAAGTAGGCCCGGTCCAGGTCGGTGGTCAACGCGAAGATGCTGCGGCTGACCGACACCCGTGGCTCGCGCTCGTGACCGGCCGCCCGCCACGCCTCGCGGTACGCCTCGATCTGCTTGCGCTGCTGGATGTGCAGCGGCTCGCCGGTCTCGTCGTTCTTGAGCGTGGAACTCTGTAGGTTCATGCCCAGTCCGGCGGCCCACTCGGCGGTCGCGTTCGAGCCGGAGCCCCACCAGATCCGGTCCCGCAGCCCCTCCGAATGCGGTTCCAGGCGCAGCAGCCCCGGCGGGTTGGCGAACATCGGCCGCGGGTTCGGCTGCGCGAAGCCCTCGCCCTCGATGACCTTCAGGAAGACCTCGGTGTGCCGGCGGGCCATGTCGGCGTCGGTCTCACCCTCGGCCGGGGCGTAGCCGAAGTACCGCCAGCCGTCGACGACCTGCTCCGGTGAACCGCGGCTGACGCCCAGTTGCAACCGGCCACCGGCGATGAGATCGGCGGCGCCCGCGTCCTCGGCCATGTACATCGGGTTCTCGTAGCGCATGTCGATCACGCCCGTCCCGATCTCGATCCTCGATGTCCGCGCGCCGATCGCCGCGAGCAGCGGGAACGGACTCCCCGCCTGCCGCGCGAAGTGGTGCACCCGGAAGTAGGCGCCGTCCAGCCCGAGTTCCTCGGCCGCGACGGCCAGGTCGATCGACTGGTGCAGGAAGTCGGCAGCCGACCGGGTCTCGGAGTGCACGTTCGCCGACCAGTGGCCGAACGACAGGAACCCAATGCTCTTCACGCCACCTGCAAGCGCCCCACGGCCGGTTTTGATTCCCGCCGGGGCCCGATGTGAGCAGCCCGACCGCGACCGGCGGCACGTGCCGAGTCGGAGTCATGCCTGGGTGAGGGCGTAGAGGAGCTGGCGCAGCGCGTTCGCGTCCTTGTGGTCTTCGCACCAGATGAGTCTCAGGTGCAGCGGGGGCGGGCGGACGTCGAGTTGGGCCAGGCGTCCCGAGCCGAGGTCGGCGTGAACCGTGAACTCGGGCAGGAGCGCGATCCCGCGGCCGGTGGCGACCCATTCGCGGACCTGTGCCAGTCCGCCGACGGCGGTGAGGTCGACGTCGGGGCCGAGCCAGCGCTTGGTGGCCATCCAGAAGGAGCAGCGCGATTCCCTGCCGATCAGGCCTCCTGTTTGCTGGATCTCCCGCATCGTCACGGGACGGCCGAGCAGTCGATGGCCTGGCGGCACGACGACGGTCATCGCGACCTCGCGCGCGTCGAGGTACTCGATCGCGGTGGCGGGGTGGACGAATCCGAGGTCGCCGACGTGCTCGCCGGCGTCGAGGAGCACGGCGACGTCGATTTCGCCGTGGTCGAGCGCGGCAAGCAACCGGCTTCGGTCGGGATCGGGGCGTAGCCGCACGGTGAGGTCGGGACGCGCGCGTCGTAGGTCGTCCAGGACGGCGGGGAGGAGTTCGTCGGCGATCGAGGATTGTGCTCCCACGGTGAGTGCCGGCGCGGCGTTCAGTCGGCCGGCCGCGGCGTCGAGGGCCTCGAGCGCCGCGGCGGCCGACGCCAGATAGGCGCGTCCGGCGGCGGTGGGATGCATGCCGCTTCGATCGCGGGTGAACAACGAGGCCCCGAGGTGGCCTTCGAGCCGGCGTATCCGGTCGGAGATCGACGAGGGTGCCAGGCCCAACGCGGCTGCCGTCCGGTTGACGGTTCGATGCTGGACCAGCGCGATCGCGGTCCGCAGTTGGTCGAGGTCCACGCGATCACTCTAGGCGGGTGTTCGGATATTCCGAATGCCGGTGCGGTGGCACCGGTCGAACCGCGGGCGCGGGAAAACGGAGGGTCTCGTCCGGACGAACCGTCTCATCATCGAGGAGATCCATGCCCGAGCTCGCCACCCGTTCCGCCGAGATTCCGCGGCGTCGACCCATGCCCCAACTGGTGGGCATATCGCTGGCCTACTTCATGGTGCTGCTCGACACCACCGTGCTCGCCGTGGCCGAACCCGACATCATGTCCTCACTGCACACCGATGTCGTCGGCGTCGGGTGGGCCACCACGGCCTACACGATGGCGCTGGCCGCCGCCCTGGTCCTCGGCGGCGGTCTGGCCGACCGCTGCGGGGCGTACCGGGTCTTCATCGTCGGGGTGATCGGCTTCGGTTTCGCGTCCCTGGGCTGCGCCCTCGCGCCCACCCTGGCAGCGCTGCTGGGATGCCGGGCGCTGTTGGGGCTGTTCGCCGCAGCCGTCATCCCGAGCTCTCTGAGTCTGATCGCCAGCCTGTATCCCGACCCGGCGCGCCGTGGGGGCGCGATCAGCACATGGGCGGCGATCAGCGGCGTCGCGATGGCGGCCGGGCCGGTGCTGGGCGGGTGGCTCATCGCGGTCGCCGACTGGCGGGCGGTCTTCGCCAGCAACGCTCCGATGGCCCTCGTCGTCCTGGCACTGTGCCGAACGACGATCGCCAGCAGCCGGCACGCACGGGCCGTTTCCTGGCTCCCACACATCGCACTGGCGGCAACGCTGGCCACCGCGACACTTGCCATCACCCAGGCCGGCCAACGGTCCTGGCTGCTGGCGGCGGTCTTCGGTCTGGTCGCCGTCGCCCTCGGGTACGGCCTGACCGCGGTCGACCGCAGTTCGCCTGCGCCACTGGTGCCGGCTGCTCTGCGTCGCAATCGTGCGGTGTGGACCGCGTTCGGCTGGGGTGCCGCGGTCAACTTCGCCCTGACGACCCTGATCTTCTCGATTCCGCTGCTGCTGCACACCACAGCGGTGGGGGCCGGAGCGACGCTGTTGCCGATGACCTTGCTGGTCGCCCTGAACCCGCTGCTCACCGGCCGCATCGTCGCCGCCCACGGGCCGCTACGGCCGATCCGCATGGGCTTCGTCGTCTTCCCCGTCGGGCTGTGCCTGGTCGCGGTTGCGATCGCCGATCATCACCAGCCGGTCGTCCTCGCCCTCGGGCTGCTGCTGTCCGGTCTCGGGGTGTCGTGGACCCTGCCCGCGCTGGTCGGCTTCGCGGTCGACCACGCCGATCCCGAGGCCACCGGATCGGTCGGTGGCATCCTCAACGCCACCCGACAGGTCGGCGCCACCATCGCCGCCGCCCTCGCCAGCGCCCTGCTGACCCAAGGCCACGCCGACACCGTCGCGTTCGTGCCGTTCCTGATCGCCGCGGTCGCCTGCGTGCTCGGCCTCGTGACCGCCGCGACCCAGCGGATCGCCCGCGCGCGGACGCGGGTTGCGAGCGTGTCACCGACGTCGCGGCCTCGTACATCTAGTCGAGTCGGTCGACGTAGCTCACGAGGAGGTCGGCGAGTTCGTCGGGGTGGCTGAGGGCGACACAGTGGCAGCCGGGTGTCTCGTCGGCGGTGATGCCGAGCCGGTCGGCCGCCAGTCGGCGCAGGAAGGCGGCCGGGAAGAACTGGTCGTCGCGGCACACCACGTACCTGGTGGGCACGGCCGGCCAGGCCGCCAGCGGCCACGGCGTGTCGTAGACCACCGGTGACTCCCCGCGGCCGCCCCTGCGCTGTGCCTGTTCGGCCAGCGGGGCCGGTACGCCGTTGTAGAAGCTGACGAGTGGGTCGTCGTGGCCGGTCCGACCGCCGTCGAGCCGGGCCTGCTCGTCGACGGCCTGCTGGTAGCCGGTGTTGGCCCACCACTGGCCGGGGCTTTCGCCGGGGGCCGGGATCATCCCGGCGACCAGCACGAGCAGCCGCGCCGGCAGCCGGTCGGCCGCGAGGGTGGCCGGGTACGCGCCGTAGGACTGTCCCACGACGACCACGTCCTGCCGGCCGCCTGCGGCGTCGACCACGGTGCGCACGTAGTCGTCGAGGCCGGCCGTCTCGTCGTCGCACGGCAGGTCCGGCGCTGCCGTCCGGTGCCCACGGGACCGCAGCGCCGCCTCCACCAGGTGCCAGTACCAGCCGGCGTCACCAGCGCCGTGGACGAACACGAACGTCGACATGGCAGTCAGCTTCCTCCGCCTACCAGGCCGGTGGCCCGGCCTCGACGCGGCGGAGGATCGGTTCCAGCCGGTGCAGGTCGTCCGTGGTCTGCGACTGCCGCTCGTCCCACCACGTGGCGCCCGCGTCGGCGAAGGGCGCGACCAGGTCGCCCGCCCGGGCCGGGTCCGCCGGGCTGGCACCGCCGACGACGACGTCGAACGGCCCGTCGCCGCGCTGCTCGTGGACGTAGTCGACCAGGTCACGGACCTCGCCGATCGGCGGGACGTGGCCGTGCTTCGCGGACAGGAACAGCGGGACGACACCGTCCCAGCGGGCGGCGCGGCGGATCGGGCGGCGGCGCGGCCAGTAGCCGGCGATCCACACCGGCGGCCGGGGCCGCTGCACGGACGCGGGCAGCAGCGTCACGTCCCGCACCCGGTAGTGCCGCCCGTCGTGGTCGACCGGCTCGCCCGACCAGTAGCGGGCCAGCAGGTCCAGGCCCTCGTCGAGGCGTTCGGCCAGCACGACCGGGTCGGTCGTGTCACCGAAGCTGCCGAACTCGTCGTCGATCGGACCGCCCAGGCCGGCGCTGAAGACGACCCGGCCGCCGCTGAGCGAGTCGAGCGTGGCCACCTGGCGGGCGAGTTGTTCGGGCCGACGCCGGGCCACCGGCGTGACCAGCGTGCCCAACCGGATGCGGGTGGTCGCCAGGGCCGCGGCGGTCAGCAGCATCCACGGATCACCGAACGGTTGACCACGCCGCTGTTGCTTGTCGTGGACCACGTGGTCCCACACGAACAGCGCGTCCCAGCCGGCCTCCTCGGCCGCCGTCGCCAGCGTCGCGACGGCACGGGCGTCGGCGAAGTCACCGAAGTTCGGGATGTTGATCGAGAAGCGCACAGCGACATCGTAGGTGGCGGTGCGGGCGATCGACATTAGTCTTGTGCCGCGCGCCCGGCGATCGCGGGTGCTCTTCACCGGACGAAAGGCGTGCGCCGTGGAACTGCCCGACTGGGTGCCCGAGGGTGTCGAGGTGACGGTGCCGAACGCGGCCCGCATGTACGACTACACCCTGGGTGGCTACCACAACTTCGCCGTGGACCGGGAGTACATCGAGAAGGCGATCCAGGCGATGCCCGGTATCGTCGGCGTCGCCCACGCCAACCGGGCGTTCGTCGGCCGGTCGGTGCGCTGGCTCGTCGACGCGGGTGTCCGGCAGTTCCTGGACATCGGCTCGGGCATCCCGACGCTCGGCAACGTGCACGAGGTCGCCCAGGACGCCGCACCGGACTCCCGGGTGATGTACGTGGACATCGACCCGGTGGCCGTGGCACACAGCAGGGCACTGCTGGCCGGCAACGACCTGGCCGGCGTGGTCCAGGCCGACCTGCGGCACCCGGCGGACATCCTGAACCACCCGGATGTGCTGGCACTGCTGGACTTCTCCCGGCCGGTCGCCGTGCTGCTGAACGCCGTCATGCATTTCCTGCCGGACTCCGACGACCCGGTCGGCATCGTCGCGCGGATCGGGGAGTCCCTGTCGACCGGCAGCTACCTGGTGATGACCCACGGCAGGGAGATGCGGGACACGGCACAGGAACAGGCGAAGGTCGCCACACTCTACCGGTCCACGCCGACGTCCTTCCACCTGCGGGACGAGGACTACGTGCGCCGCATGTTCGACGGTTTCGACCTCGTCGACCCGGGCATCACGACCGTCACCGACTGGCACCCCGACCCCGACGAACAGGACATGCCGCCACAGGACACCATGCTCGCGGCCGTCGGACGCAAACCCTGACGGGTCCCGACGCCGTCCGGTGTCAGTGGCGGCGGACGCGGGTCAGCCAGGCGGGCAGGTCGACCAGTTCGCCCGCCGGCAGGCCCGAGCGGGCGGCGTTGTCGGCGTCGACCAGCACCCGGTACCGGCTCGGGCGCAGGTCCTCCACGGTCCAGTCCGCGCCGAACGCGTCCCGGATCACCGTGTCGCGGATCCGCGGCCCGAAGCCGGGTTCGGTGTCCGACACCGCCAGTGCCAGCACGAAGACCCGCCCACCGGGCCGGCACACCCGGCGCAGGCTGGCCACGTAGCGGGTCCGTTCGGGATCGCCGAAGATGTGGAACAGCGCGCTGTCCACGATGGTGTCGAACCGTGGCCGGTCGCCCAGCGCCAGGGCGTCGGCCACCTCGAACCTCGCCGGCACGCCCCGGGCGGCGGCGTTCGCCCGGGCGACGGCCACCGCTTCGGCGGAGACGTCCACGCCCAGCACGTCGTGGCCGCGGGCGGCCAGGTGGATGGTGTGTTCGCCGGCGCCGCAGCCGACGTCGAGCACGGCGCCGCGTATCCATCCGTCCCGGTCCAGCGCGGTGACCGTGGGCTGGGGCTGGTCGATCAGCCAGGGCGCGGACCGTGACCGGTACACCGAGTCCCACGTTGCGGTCGACGAGAGTGGCTCCATGCCCTCCAGTATTCAACCTCCACCAAACTGGAGGTCAACCGTGGTGCGGCGGCGCGGACAGGTCCGCTCCGTCACGGCCAGGTTCGGGCCGACCCGGCGAACGTCTCGGGATCGCTGTGCACGGGCACCACGCAGAAGATGTGGCCACCCGGTGCGCGCAACGTGTGGGCATCCTGCCACTGGGACACCGGTTCGGCGCCCAACGCGGTGAGGCGGGCGACCTCCGCAGCCAGGTCGTCGGTCTCGATGTCGACGTGGTAGCGCGGCGCGTCGTCGACCGCCTGGATCACGGTGAGCAGGCCCGGGGCGGCGCCGACCAGGACCGTGAACTGCTCCTCGCCCGGTGCGGGCCGCGCCGGGGCGCCCAGCGCCGCGGACCAGAAGTCCGTTGCCGCACCGGCCTGCGCGGCAGGCGCGTCGATGAGTATTCCGACCAGTCGACTGCGATGCATGGCGTCCAAGCTATCCGACCCGGGCCCCGCCGTCGACTGTCCACAGTGTATGGATGCCGTCGTCGCAGGCCGCTCAGACCTGGGCGAGTTGCGGGTAGAGGGCTTCGATGTCCAGTGCGAGTCCTGCTTTGACCTGTCGGCTGAGGGAGTCGGCGACCACTTCCAGTTGACCCTTGGCCAGGCCCTCCAGGGCGATCGTGGCGATGCTGGCCGGGTCGGACTTCTCGACACCCTGGAGTCCGGCGACCATGTCGGTGTCCATGTAGCCGACGTGCAGCGCGGTCACCTGGGTCCGCTGGCCGGCCAGTTGCACGCGCAGGGAGTTGGTGACCGACCACTCGGCGGCCTTGGCCGCGCAGTAGGCCGCCTGGTCGGGAAGCGCGGCCCAGGACAGCACGGACAGGACGTTGAGGACCGCGCCGCCGCCGTTGCGGGCGAGCGTGGGGGCGAAGGCCCGCGTCACGTCCAGCGTGCCCAGGACGTGCGTGTCGTACTCCAGGCGGTAGGTGTCGAACTCGCCCTCCAGCACGTTGGTGGGGGTGAGGATGCCGGCGTTGTTGATCAGCAGGGTGACGTCGGGTGCCTGTTGGGCGGCGGCGAGAACCGAGGCGTGGTCGGTGATGTCCAGTTGGACCGGGATGGCGCCCTCGGTGGTGACGGTGCGCGGGTCGCGGGCGGCGGCGTAGACCTTGCTCGCGCCTGCGTCCAGCAGGGCGCGGACGAACGACGCGCCCAGGCCGCGGTTGCCGCCGGTGACGAAGGCGATGGCGCCGGTGAGGTTCATGAGCTGGCTTCTTCCTGTGCGAACCGTGGGAAACCGA
>DASZXM010000920.1:0-5179 GCA_035546415.1 Pseudonocardiaceae bacterium | reverse complement strand
AATCCTTGTACTGCGGCGGAAAACGCCGCCAAGTTGGTCGAGCCCAGGTTGCCGTGAGGGTGTGGGGACATGACCGGTAACAACTCTGGATGGACCGATCCAGGCATTTACGCCCAGCCGCAGACGTCGGGTGGTGCTGCGCAGCCGCAGCCGACGCAGCAGCAGACCAATGACGCGTACGACCAGTACGGTCTGCACCACTACCACGGCAACGTCAAGAACCTGAACCAGGTCAACCAGGACGTCTCGAAGAGAGACCAGTCCAAGTACGGCCCGCTGTTCGGTCCGATACTCAACCTGGTCAACGGCACCAACGAGGTCGACGGCCAGCTCAGCGCGACCGCGAAGAACCTCAAGGAAGGTCTCGACATCCGGTCGGCACCGTCCTCCGCCGGCGCCCACTATCCAGGTATCTCGCATCAGGAGCTGTACGACAGCGTCACCAAGGGCGTCGATCCCGGTGCGGTCGGTTCGGTCAGCGACACCTGGCTGGGTATCGGTAACAAGCTGGCTGATCTGCAGAACACCGTTGCCCAGTCGATTGCCAGTAGTCAGGTCACCTGGACCGGGCATGCCGCTGAGCAGGCTCGGCAGTCGATCGCGAGTCTGGGCAACCAGTCGGGCAAGGCGGGGCAGTCGGCGCAGTTGGCCGGTGTGCTCACCGCGCAGCAGTCGGAGGCGTTGACCACCGCCAAGAACACCGTTCCGCCGCCGCCGAAGAATCCGTTCAACCCCCAGGCCGCGCAGCAGAAGTTGCAGACGATCACCGATCCGGTCGCCTACGCGCAGCAGGCCGCCTCCGACCAGGCTCAGGCTTCGGCACAGCAGGCCGCCCATCAGTTGGCGGCACACGTCGTCCAGCAGTACGACCAGACCATTTCGCAGACGTCCGCGAACATGCCGGCGTTCGCGCCTGCTCCGCACGTGACCAAGCCGCCGCCGACGACGCACAATCCCCTGCCGCCGGTGGGCACGAAGCCGCCGTCGGTCGGAAGTCGGCCGCCGACGATCGGTAGTCCGACCAATCCGACGAACCCCCATTCCAATCCGCCGGAGACCAACCCTATTGGTATCCGGGAGAATCCGATCAGCGTGCCGACTACGCCGCCCAACATCGGCGACCAGACCACGACGACGTCCAGCGCCTTGCCGACGAACCCGAATCAGTTCGGCACTCCTCCCGGTACCACGACCAATCCGTTCGGTACGCCCAGCTATTCGGGAACCGGTGGCGGCGGTGGGCCGGTCGGCTTCGGCGGCCTGCCGGGTGGGTTCGGCGGGTCGGGTGGCGGTGGCGGTGGTTTCGGCGGGTCCGGTGGCGGTAGTGGGTCGGGCTCTGGCGGGCTGCGTGGGCTGGGGTCCGGCTCCGGTGCTTCGGGCGCTGGTGGTCGGTCCGGCATCGGTGCCGGTGCGGCTGCTGCTGAGGAGGCCGCCGAGGGTGCCACCGGGGCCCGCGGCGCTGCTGGTGCTTCCGGCATGGGTGGCATGGGTGCCGGTCGCGGCCAGCGCGGCAAGGACGACGCCGAGCACAAGCGGCCGTCCTGGCTCCTGGAGGAGGACGAAGGCATCTTCGGCACCGACGAACTCACCGCACCACCGGTGATCGGCGAGTAGGACCCCAGGAAAGCAGTAGGCCCCAGGAAAGCAGCAGGACCCAGGAAAGCAGCGAGTAGGACTCAAGAAGCCAGCGAGTCGGACCGAGAAACGCGACGGGGCGCGTTCGGGAGAGATCCCGAACGCGCCCCGCTTCGCGTCATGACGCCGCGACGATGTCGACCACGAACACCAAGGTGTCCGTGCCGTTGATGTCGGGTTGTTTGCCGGCCGTGCCGTAGCCCAACGCCGCTGGGACCGTGAGCAGGATTCGGCTGCCGACCGTGTGGCCGCCCAGGCCTTGTTCCCAGCCGGGGATGACCTGGCCCGCGCCCAGGACGAACGCCTGCGGGAAGCCTCGGCTCCACGACGAGTCGAAGACCTTTCCGGTACGCCACACCACGCCGGTGTACTGCGCCACGACCGTGTTCCCGTTCACGATCACCGGGCCGTTTCCCTTGCGCAGCACCGTGGACGTCAACGTCGCCGGTGGTGACGCGTGCGGGATCTTGATCGTCAGGCCGTTCACCGACGGCATGTGCGGCCCGGGGTGGTACGGCACCGGGGAGCCGGACGCCGACGCGTTGCGGGCGATCGTGTCGACCACGTCGAACACGAACACCAGCGTGTCGCTGCCCATGATGTTGGCCTGCGGGTTGCCGGCCGAGCCGAAGCCGTCGCGCGGTGGGACGATCATCATCACCCGGCTGCCGACCCGCGCGCCTGCCAGGTGGCGCCACGCGGGCATCGCCGTGGACAGGGGCAGGCCTTGTGGCTGGCGGTCGGTGAAGCTGTCCACCACGAGGCGGTCGCCTGCCCACACCTTGCCCTCCACGTTGAGCAGCACGTAGTCGGACTTGCCGACCACCGGGCCCTTGCCCTCGATCAGCGTGGACACCACGAGGTTCTTGCTCGGGGTGCCGTTCGGGATCGAGATCACCGGGTCCGAACCGTAGGCCCCGCTGACCGTCGGCATCGGATCACCGTGTGCCACGGCACATCCGGTGACCACCAGGCCGCCCAACAACAGCACCGCCAACAACCTGAGCATGACGATCCCTCCGAAAAGCCCCGGGGCCGGGCGGCCCCGGGGCGATCGATTCAGAAACCAGCAGGCGGTTGCACGTTCGGGAACAGTTGCGCGAACGTGTCGAACGCCGTTGCCACGTCCGCTTCCGCCCAGAACCGGTGGTAGTTGAAGACCGGGGCGGAGCCGCCGTCCAGGTACGCCTGAACCTTGGGCCACGCCGGGTCGTTCTTGTACCAGGGCCGGATGGACAGGAACGTGTTCGTCGACGAGTTGATCGTCACGCCACCCGGGTACGTGCCACTCCACCCGGACGGCACGTAGACGCCCTCGTAGTTGCTGGTGTTGAACGCGACGGTGAAGTTCTTGTAGTCGTCGCGCGTTTCCGGTGCCGAGTATCCCAACGAGTCCGCGTAGTACTTGTGGATCACGTCGAGGATGTTCTGCGCCGCCGTCTGTGCCGTGGTGTCACCGGACTTGGCCGCGTAGTACTCGTACACCTTCGCCAGCGAGGTCGCCACGCCCAGGTCCGTCGACGACCCGGACACCGACACGTGCAGGCCGGTGTTCGCGGCCGGCGGTGTCGAACCGGACGTGTAGCTCGACGACGGCTGGCCGGTCCAGGTGAGCGTGCCGGGCAGGGACAGCGTGCCGGTGGACGGGTTCACCGTCGTCACCGACTCCGCCCACTTCACCCACTTGTCCAGGATCGACTTGGCCTGCGCGTTGCCGGTCACGTAGTAGTACTCCGCGATCCGCTCCACCGGCCACGTCTGGTAGCCGAACCACTGGTTGCTCGGCGGGTTGTGGTACTCCGGTTCCCAGTCGTAGTACATCCCGTCGAACGTCGGGTCACCCGACGGCGGCTTCGTGACGTCGCCGTAGTTGCCCTGCCAGTTGTTCTCCACGCCACCGGCGATGCCACCCTCGGCCGACTGCAACCACTGGTACAGGTTCAGCTGCGTGGTCAGCGACTGCGCCCAGTCCGCCTTCGCCGTCGCCGACTTGGGGATCAGGTTGGTGTCGGTGGACAGCGCGTACGCCGCGAGCGGGTTCTGGTAGCCCTCGTGGATCGCCGTGCCGCCGATCCGCCACGACCACGCACCGCCCACGTCGCCGCCCCACGCGTAGTACCAGGACAGCAGGTACGTGTCCTCGTTCGCCTTGCTCGTGCCGGCCGGGCAGGCGACCGAGCCGACCTGGCTGCAGTTGGCGCTGATCTGCTTGAAGTACTTGTCGAACATGGAGTACCGCAGGTAGTCGCCCAGTTCCGCGGCCTTGGCCAGGGTCGACGTGATGGCCGACGACTTGCCCTGCGCCTTGGCGAACGTGTCCGCCCAGTACGCCGCCTGCACCATGCGCGCGTCGGCGTCCGGTGCGTCGGTGAACTTGTACTGCTTGGCGAAACTGCCGCCGCCGTTGTTGAACAGGTCCAGGAACCCGTTGGGCCCGCCGTACTTGAACTCGTCGCAGTCCGGCTGCGGGATGGTGTCCCACACGGACTCCTCGGGGCCGCGCTGGTAGCTGTTGATCCAGCTCGGCGTGGACGTGCCGTCCTCGCACTGGCCGAAGCCGTACCGGTTGTCGGTGTCCATGATCCACGACGGCGCGTAGATGTTGGCCGTGCCGTACGTCGACTTCAGTTCGCCTGCCAGCGGGTCGGAACCCACGGGCACGGACGAGTTCAGCGCGACCGGATAGTCGCTCGGCGACGGCTCCTCGGGGCCGTACGTGGCCGGTGACGACGGGTTGTACGTCGACTGCCCGGGCTGTTGCGACCCGGACGGGATCATGTACGTCTCCATGTTGGTCCAGGCGTTGGTGAACCCGGTCCAGTCACCGGTGACCCGGCCGTAGTCGGCTTCCAGCCACAGCCAGTAGCTGTAGGTCTCCGACGTCGTCTCGTGGCCGTAGTCCGGCGCTTCGACGATCAGCGTCTCCACGGAGTGGTACGGAATGCCCTTCGGGCTGAAGTACCCGTTCGCGGGGTTCTTGATCGTGTTGTACAGGGACAGGAACCAGTCGTCGTACCCGGAGCCCGACCCGGTCGACGCGGCTTCGGTGACCGCGACGGTCGCCGAACCCCAGCCGGTGGCCGACGCCGTGAACGTGCCGTGACCGCCCGCGTCCGCCGCATTGGTGCCGGCGGCGATCGTCACGGTCTGTGGCGCGTTCCAGTTGGCCGTGGTGAAGGTGAGCGTGCCGCCCGACTTCACGGTCAGGTCCGGGTCACCGCTGCCGGTGACCGTCACCGTCACGTTCGCCGTCGGCTGGGTCGACAGGGCCAGCGTGAACGTGCCGGTGCCGCCCTGCTGCACCGTGAGCGACGTCGGGTTGGCGACGATGGCCTGCGCCTCCACGGTGATCGCCACCGGGTCGGACGTGGTGCTCTGGCCCAGGTTGTCGGTGGCGACGGCGGTCAGCGAGTAGCTGCCGGCCGGCACGTTCGTCCACTGCACCGCCCACGGGCTGGCCGAGGCCACCCCGACCAGCGTGTTGCTGGACGCGCTGGTGCTCGCGTAGAACGACACCGTCTTGACCGACCCGGTGCCGCTGCTC
>DASZXM010000919.1:0-2843 GCA_035546415.1 Pseudonocardiaceae bacterium | reverse complement strand
CACCAACCACGCACCGGGCCTGCCGGTGCGCAGGGTCGGGGGTCGTCGCGGTCGAGGGCGTCGAAGTCGCGGTCGTAACCCAGTGCGCGCACGGCCGCGCCGACGGTCGGGTCCACCAGGCCGCCGGTCACGTCGGCGGCGCGCAGCGCGACCCGCAGCGCCTCGGTGAGCAGTTCGCTGATCCGCACCGTCGACCCCGCCGCGCCGTGCAGCCAGGTGATCTCCGAGTCGGCGCGGAACCGGCTGCACGCCTCGTCGATCGCGACCAGTTCCTCGCGCAGCACCGCTTCGGCCACGTCCAGGCGGTTCGGGTCGGTGACCATCACCTCCGCCGTCGTGCCCAGGGCAGGGAAGCGCGTCACGCCGGCCAGTATCGCCGCCGTTTCTGGGGAATTTCTGGGAGCATCCGGTCAGCACGGTCCGGGACGGACCGGTAAGGATGGCGGCATGGACTTCGAACCGTCCGAACGGGAACCGACACGATGAGCGGCATCGACGCCGTGTCGCTGCGGCGGGCGACGTGGCGGCTGGGACTGCAGATCGGGTCGTGCGTCGCGGCGATCGTGGTCGTGCTGTCCGGTCTCGCGGTGCTGATCGTGCTGCGCGGCCAGGACTCGTCGGGCTCGACACTGGTGCAGCAGGCGGCGCTGCGCGCCGACGACGTCACCGACCCGCCGGCCGGCGTGTGGCTGGTCATCCGGACGTCCTCGCGGACCAGTGCCACGCCGGGCCTGCCGCCGGGCCTGCCCGACACCGCCGCGCTCGACCGCGCCGGGTCCGGCGAGCTGGACGAGATCACGGTGGCGGGCAACGACTACCGCCTCTACACCGTGCGTCGCGACGGCCATGCCGTGCAGGCCGTGATGAGCCTGCGGGGCGACCACGAGGAGCGGGAACGCCTGCTGATGGCGATGCTCACCGCCGGCGGTCTCGGGCTCGCACTGGCGGTGGCGGCGGGCGTGTGGTTCGGTCACCGCGCCGTGCGCCCGATGGCCGCCGCGCTGGCGTTGCAGCGGCGGTTCGTCGCCGACGCCAGCCACGAGTTGCGTACGCCCCTGACCTTGCTGTCCACCCGCACTCAACTGCTGCGCCGGCACCTGCGCCGCGGCGTCGACCTCGACGACCTGGCCCACGAGGTCGACGGTGTGGCCGCCGACTCCCGACACCTGGCCGACATCCTCGACGACCTGCTGTTGGCCGCGGACACCCGCGCCGCCCGGACCGAGGACGTCGACCTGGTCGCGCTGACCAACCAGGCCACCGAGGCGGCCCGACCGGCAGCGGCCCAGCAGGGTGTGGTGCTCACCGTCCGATCCGACGAGGCGGGGCTGGCGGTGCACGGCAGCCGGACCGCGCTGCGCCGCGCGCTGACCGCGATGCTGGACAACGCGGTGCGGCACGCCGGGTCGACCGTCACGGTGGTCGTCCGGCGGACGGGTACGCGGGCCGTCGTCGAGGTCACCGACGACGGCCCCGGCGTGGCCCCGGAGATCCTGCCGCACGTGTTCGAACGCTTCGCGTCCACCGGCGAGACCGGTCAGCGCCGCTACGGGATCGGCCTCGCGCTGGTCGGCGAGATCGCCGCCCGTCATCGGGGTGACGTGTCGGCGACCAACGCAGCCGACGGCGGCGCCGTGCTGGCCCTGACGCTGCCGGTGACGACCCGAACGCGGTGACCATCCGACATCGGCCACGGCGGCAGGCGCGCGAACCGAGCAGTTGGTCGTTCTGCGCACCGCCGTGAGCGGATGGCCTGTACCCGCTATAG
The DNA here is from genome assembly GCA_035546415.1 of Pseudonocardiaceae bacterium. Classification (GTDB taxonomy): domain Bacteria; phylum Actinomycetota; class Actinomycetes; order Mycobacteriales; family Pseudonocardiaceae; genus DATEPR01. The sequence continues at coordinate 1,075 of DASZXM010000919.1, read as the reverse complement.
GGTCGAGCGGTAACGCCGAGGGCAGGAAGGGACACGCCATGCGGAAGTTCTCGCTCGACGCGCTGGCACGCGAGCACCTGGACCGGGCCGCGAACGGTTCGACGCGCCGCAGTGCCGTCACCGTGTTCGGCGGGCACGAACAGGCCCTGCGCCAGACGCTCATCGCGCTCGTCGCGGGCGCGTCGATGGCCGAACACGACAGCCCGGGCGAGGCGACGCTGCTCGTGCTGCGCGGGCGGGTGCTCCTGCGCGCCGGCGACGACACGTGGGAGGGCAGGACCGGAGACCTGCTGGTCATCCCGCCGACCCGGCACAGCCTTGAGGCACTGGAGGACAGCGCCGCTCTGCTCACCGTCACGAAGTAGCCGACCCGCGGACAGGTACGCGGCAGCCGCGGTCCGGCCACAGTGGACACTGGCACGCCATGCCGAACCGCGCCCCGCCGTTCGGCCGGGTCGGCGAACCGCACGCCACGGAACCGGTCGGCCCACTGAGCGGCACGGAACCGGCGCCCCACTGAGCGATCCCCCCGCGGGTGGTGTGGAACAGGTTCTCGTTCTTGCTAGCATGCCGGAGCGTGTCCCGTGGATTCCTGGCCCGGCGGATCGTCGGTCTCGGCCTGACCGCCAACGCACTCCGGCCGCTGCCCGGCTTCGTCTCCGGCGCCACGGCGAGCGTCCCCGCCTTCTTCGCCGGTTGGCTGACGGCGGAGACCGCACCCCAACTCGCCGCGTTGACCGCGGTGGACGCGATCGCGCACGTGGCCAGGCACGGGTGGCGCAGCGACCGGGCCGGGTTGGTGCTGGCGGCCGCGACGACGGCCGGCCTTGGCGTGCTGGCGGTGACCGGGCACCGGGCGAAACAGGAGGTCGAGGACGCGCTGCGGGAGACGTTGGGCGACGACTACGCCGCGGGCGCCGCACCGACGCTGCCGGCCGCGCCGCTGAGCTACCTGACCTGGCCGGTCCCCCGCCCGCATCCCGATGTCGTCCGGGTCGCCGACGTCCGGTACGCGCCGGGCGGCCGCCGGCACCTGCTGGACGTGTACCACCACCGGGACCGGCCGACCGGCCGG
>DASZXM010000918.1:0-2984 GCA_035546415.1 Pseudonocardiaceae bacterium | reverse complement strand
AGACCTGAAAAGCGGAAGGTCGACGGTTCGACCCCGTCCCTGGCCACCTCGATCCGCTGTCCTTCTCACAGGTCAGCGGATTTTTTGTGATCTTGCGCTGCCGCCAGTGGTCAGGTGGTGTCGAAGGCGCTTGTTGTCGGGTGGGTCAGGTTCGTGTTGTCGATTTGGATCGTTGCGTGGGATTGGGGGTCGCACTCTGCTATGTACAGGCGCTGGCCGGCTGTGTAGCGGTGGTTGGACGGGTGGTTCGGGTCCGGGTTGAGGTTGCCTCGGGTGGCGGCTCTGGGGATTGACGTCGTGAACGGGACTTCCAGCCAGATCGAGTAGTCCCAGTAGGGGCGGAGTTCGGGTCTGTGGGTGAAGATGCCGTCGAATACCAGGACCGCGCCGGGGACGGCTTGGTGCGGCGATTTCTTCACCGGTTGGTCGGCTTCCACGTCGTACACCCGGCTCACGTACTCGCCGTTGCCGCCCGGGGACAACGGGTTCAGCAGTAGCGCGATCAGGCTTTCGTAGTCGTAGGAGTCGCGGTAGAAGCCTTCCGGGGAGTTGCGGCCGCGTTGGTGGCGGATGTGGCGTGGTTGGTGGAAGCCGTCCACCGATGCTCGGATCACCGGGGTGTTCCGGCATCTCAGTTCGGTTGCCAGTTCGTCGGCGAAGTGGGTCTTTCCCGCGCCGTCCACTCCGTCGATGGCTACTCGGCGGACCGGTGTCTGGTTCAGGGCCTCGATGTCATCCGCTATCGACGCCACGAGGGCTTTGCGCGTCATCGGCCGTCCAGGTAGCGGAGGACCGAGACGACTCTTCGGTGTTGGTCGCCGTCCGTTGCGGACAGGCCGAGTTTCTGGAAGATGTTCGCCACGTGTTTTTCGATCGCTCGGTCCGTGACGACCAGGGCGCGGGCTATGGCGGCGTTCGTGCGGCCTTCCGCCATCAGGGACAGCACCTCGCGCTCGCGTGGGGTCAGGGTGGCCAGGCCGTCGTCCCGGCGGCCGGCGCCGAAGAGTTGCGTCACCACCTCCGGGTCCAGTGCCGTGCCGCCCGCCGCGACGCGTTCCAGTGCGGCCGTGAACTCGTCCAGGTCCGTGACCCGTTCCTTGAGGAGGTAGCCGACCCCGGACGAGCCTCCCGCGAGCAGGTCGCTGACGAACCTCGTCTCCACGTACTGGGAGAACAGCAGGACGCCCAGTGTCGGGTCCTGTTTGCGCAGGTCCAGGGCTGCTCGTAGGCCCTCCTCGGTGTGGGTCGGCGGCATCCGGATGTCGATCACCGCCACGGCCGGCCGGTGGGTGGCCACCGCGGCCAGCAGTTCCACCGGTGTGCCGACCGCCGCGACGACTTCGTGGCCGCGCATGCCGAGCAGTTGTGCCAGACCCTCCCGCAGGATCGCCGTGTCCTCCGCGATGACGATGCGCATGTCGCCCAGATTGTCAGGTGTGCAGCGGCAGGTCGATGGCAATCACCGTGGGGCCGCCCGCCGGGCTGGTCACCGTGAGCCGGCCATCGACCGTGCCGACACGTTCCCGCAGGCCGCGCAGGCCGGTGCCGGAGCCGTCGACCGTGGCGCCGCCCGTGCCGTTGTCGGTGACGGTCAGCAGCAGGCGGCCGTCCGACTCGGCCAGGTCGACCGTGGCGCGTTCGGCTCCGCTGTGTTTGGCGACGTTCGTGAGCAGTTCCGCCACGGAGAAGTACGCGATCGTCTCGATGGCGTCCGTCGGGCGGTCCGGCAGTGACGCGTGCACGTCCACCGGGATGGGGCTGCGCGCCGCCAGCGTGCCCAGGGCCGTCTCCAGGCCGGCGTCCAGCGCGGGTGGGTGGATGCCGCTGACCATGTGGCGCAGTTCCGCGATGCCGTCGCGGGCGTGGTCGATGGCCGCCGTGAGCAGGTTGTCCACCTCCGGGGACGCCGCCCGGCCGAGGGTTTCCCGCAGCATCGTGAGGTTCATCGCCAACGCGACCATCCTGGCCTGGACGCCGTCGTGCAGGTCGCGTTCGATGCGGCGCAGTGTCGCGGCGACGTCCTCGATGGCGTACGCGCGGGACCGCTCCAGGTCCTGGATACGGGTCGCCGCCTCCGAACGGCCCAGCAGCGCCCGCGCCAGCAAACGGTCCACCAGCAGGAACGCCCGCACCGCCCACGGCGCGACCAGCAGCACCACCACACCCAGCAGGCACAGGCCGATCACGCCGGGCCACGTGTCGATGACGACCGTGTGGAACAGCAGTAGGCCGTGCCTGCCGTCCGGGAACGTCGTCGCGTTCACGCCGTACTCGAACTGGAGCGGGTACGTGAACGCGATCAGGCCCCACGCCCACGTCACGATCAGCACGTACGCGCCGATCAGCGCCAGCGGCAGCGCCGTGAACAGGTAGCCGATGGCCTTCCAGCCGACCGGGTCGCGCAGGCCGGCGGACACCCGGCGCAGCAGGCCGCGCTCCGGGCGGAACGGCGGTGGCGTGGGGATGCGCTCGCCCAGCAGCCGCGCCACCATGCCGCGGCGCATCGACCCGAACCACCGCGCACCCGGGACCGCCCACGAGATCAGCGGGATGCCCAGCGCCGACACGGACAGCGCCACACCCACCGCCAGCGACACCAGGACGTACAGCACCCCGAACACGGTGGCCGGCACGGCCAGGACGACGTACACGACCTCGCGGCGGGCCTGCCGGGTCAGTGGCTCCCGCAGGATGCGCTCGACGAGCGGCCGCCACCGTCCCACCCGCACATCGTCGCCGTCGGGTGGGCCGTCCGCCCAGTGGGCAGGCACGGCCGGTGGGGGTTCGGTTGTCCCCACCTCACCGCCGCCAGACCGTCGCCCGTGTCGTGTCACCGGCTTCCAGTGTGCCGGTCACGGGGACCGAGTAGGCGCCCAGCGCGGTGAATCCGCCCGCCGGGAAGTGCGCCCGGCCCGGGTCGCCGACCAGGACCAGGGCACCGCCTGTCGCGGCACGGTCGACGAAGGCGAGCATCCTGGCCGCCA
>DASZXM010000917.1:0-13459 GCA_035546415.1 Pseudonocardiaceae bacterium | reverse complement strand
GAGGGAGGTGTCGAGGGAGGTGTCGAGGGAGGTGTCGAGGGAGGTGTCGAGGGAGGTGTCGAGGGAGGTGTCGAGGGAGGTGTCGAGGGAGGTGTCGAGGGAGGCTTCGGCGTCCAGCACGTCGGCGCACCGTGCCGTGATCCGGACGCCGTTGGCGGCCGCGTTGACCTCGATCGCCGTGACGGCGAGCGGGTCGACGTCCACGGCCGTCACCTCGGAAGCGCCGGCCAGTGCCGCCGCGACGGCGACCAGGCCGGAGCCGGACGCCACGTCCAGCACGCGCCGTCCGGCGACCAGGTCGGGGTGGTCGAGCACGTGCCGGGCCAGCGCCTGCCCGCCCGCCCACGCGAACGCCCAGTACGGCAGGGCGTCGCCGACGCGTTCCCACAGCTCGAACGGTTCGTCGGACAGGCGCAGCGTGATCTCGGGCGCCAGTGGCACCGGGCCGGGAAGCGTGTTGGCCAGGACGAAGTCGGACGTCACGCCTGCGCCGTCTCCAGTTCCGCGTCCTCGTCGAACTCCATCTCCGGCGGCGGCCGGCGGAAGCCGCGTGTCAGGTACACCAGGTAGAGGATGCCGATGCCCAGCCAGGATAGGCCGAGGCGGATGGCGATCGGGTCCAGGTTGGTCAGCAGCCACACGTCGACGGCGGCGCCGACCAGCGGCAGCAGCAGGTTCAGCAGCACGCCCCGGACGCCGGCCAGCTTGCGCCTGCGGATGGCCAGCGCGATCACGCACAGGTTGACGAACGTGAACGCGGTGAACGCGCCGAAGTTGATGAAACCGACGGACGTGGCCGGGTCGAGCGCGACGGCGACGACGCCGACCAGGCCGATGAGTCCGATGTTGACCACCGGCGTGTGGAACTTCCGTTGCAGGAAGCCGAAAATCCGCCGGGGCAGCACGTTGTCCCTGCCCATGGCGAACAGCAGGCGGGACGCGCTGGCCTGGGCGGCGATGCCGGACGCGAACTGGGTGATCACCAGTCCGGCCAGGAACACCGACGACATGACGCGGCCGCCGATCGTGGCGGCGATGTCGAACGCCGCCGAGTTCGGGTCCAGGCCGTGCAGGTGCAGGGCGACCAACTGGGTGGCGTACGAGGCGACCACGAAGATGATCCCGCCGATCACCGTGACCAGCACGATCGCCCGCGGGATGGTGCGCTTGGGCTCCATCGTCTCCTCGGTGAGCGTGGTGATCGCGTCGAAGCCGAGGAACGAGTACGCCGCGATCGCCGCGCCCGCCGCGATGCCTGACACCGTGGTCGCCGAGTTGCCGAACGGTGCCCCGGAGAACGCGGCCGACGCGCCGTCCGTGGACGCGACGTGCCGGAACGACAGGATCACGAAGAACAGCAGCACCAGCACCTGCATCGCCATCAGCAGCAGGTTCACGTTCGCCGCGAGCTTGATCCCGACGACGTTCAGCGCCGTGGTGAGCACGATGAACAGCACGATCCACAGCCACATCGGCACACCGGGGAACTGCCGGTTCAAGAACGACGCGCCGATCAGCCAGATCACCATGGGCAGGAAGAAGTAGTCCAGCAGCACGGCCCAGCCGACCAGGAAGCCGACGCGGGAGTCGATGGTGCGCCGGGTGTACGTGTACGCCGAGCCGGCGACCGGGAAGGCGTTGGCCATCCGGCCGTAGCTGATCGCCGTGAACAGCATCGCGACCAGTGCCAGCAGGTACGCCGTCGGCACGGCGTTCCCGGACGACTCGGCCAGTTCGCCGAACGTGCCCAGCACGATCATCGGGGCCATGTAAGCGAGGCCGAAAAGCACGACCGGTCCGAGGGTGAGCGTCCTGGTCAGCCTGGTGTGCGGTTGCGTCACGAGTTCCTCCTCGTCCACATCCGGCCCTGGTAGACCGGGAGTTCCAGGACGGGGTCGCCGTCCCGGTGCTGGTGCCACATCCGGTTCAGCCCCGCCGTGCCGTACTCGCGCACCCGGGTCACGTCGTCCAGGTCGATGACGTCGGTGAGTACCTCCGGCGCCCGGCCGGCGTCCACCCGCACCCTGCCCTCCGGATCGACGACGAGGCTCTGGCCGACGCCGGGCGCCGCCGCGTTCACGCTGAGCACGTAGATCTGGTTGACGATGGCGTTCGCCCGGGACAGTACGAGTTCCTGCGCGCGGTCGCTGGTGGTGGTCCTCGTGGGCGTGATCACGAACTCGGCACCCTGCCAGGCCAGTTGCCGTGCCACTTCGGGAAACCAGCTGTCGTAGCAGATGGACAGTCCGGCCCGGCCGATCCCGGGCAGGTCGACGACGGTGAAGTCGCTGCCCGGCACGAAGGTCTCGTGGGGCCGCCACGGGAAGCACTTGCGGTACACGGCGGCGAGCGCGCCTTCCGGGGAGAACACGACCGCCGTGTTGGACACGCCCTCCGGTCCGCGTTCGCACAGCGTGCCCGGCACGAGCCAGACGCCCAGGTCACCGGCGAGTTCGGCGAGAGCCGCCGCGCGCGGGCCGCTGAGCGGTTCGGCCAGGTCGGTTTCGTCGCCGTCGCCGCCGAACAGGTGCAGCTCCGGGTAGACGACCAGGGCGGTGCCGGGGAACCGGCCGAGCACGGCCGTGACGTCCGCGGCGAACACGTCGACATCGGCCCCGGCCACCGGTTCCGCCTGGACCAGTGCGATCGGAAGGCTGCGCGACATGGCTCACAGGATGATCCACGTCCCCGGTGTGAGCAACGTCCGATTGGGTCGATCAGAACCGGATCAGCACGAGTGTCTTGTCGTCGTGCCGTTTCGGGCGGGGCCAGCGGACGCCGTCCGGGTCGCTCAGTTCGGCGGCCCGCACCATCGCGAGCACGCTCGCCGGGCCGGTCTCGATCGCGTGCGCGAGAACCTGTGGCCAGTCGAAGATGTGGTAGTCGTCGACGCCGCACGACATGCCGTCGGTGGCCATCAGCGCTGCCGTGACGTGGTCGCGCGGCCAGGACGCGGTCTGCGCGCGTGCGGCGGCGGCCGGATCGGCTTCGGCGACCCAGAAACCGCCCTCGACGTTGCGCAGCCTGCCGATGCGGGCACCGGAGGCGCGCAGCGCGGCGGCGTGTTCCGGGCCGTAGCCGCCGCCGTCGCGCAGCCGCTGCCGGTAACCGCCGGGCGTGACCACCTCGGCCAGTCGCTCGTCGGCCAGCAGGTGGGGGCCCGCGTCGGTGAACACGACGACCGGGCTGTCGGCCAGGACGAGTCCGTCGACGGTGTCGTCGTCCCAGCGCAGGACGGACACCGTGCTGGAGGGCGCTTCGCCCGCGACGAGGCCGTGGTCGTCGACCAGGGCCTGGATGGCGTCGGCGAGCAGGTCGCGCAGGTCGCCGCCGGGGGTGTCGGTGAGCCGGTCGGCCAGGGCGGCGCAGAGGTGTTCGGCGTACCAGCCGCCGGACCGCTGCCCCTCGCGCAGGGACGTGGCACCGTCGGCGAGCACGACGGCGTGTGGCAGGCGGACGACGACGTCCTCGGTGGGCCGGTCGAGGCCGTCCAGGCCGACGCCGGCCCGGTCGGCGGTTTCGATGACGGGCTCGGCCACGCGGCCAGGTTAACCGGGCAGGGTGTCCTGCGGGCGCCAAACGCAGTACGGCAGGAAGAACTGGATGAGCGGCCCGATGGCCAGCGCGTACAGGACGGTGCCGATGCCCACGGTGCCGCCGAGCAGCCAGCCTGCGACCAGCACCGACACCTCGATGCCGGTGCGCACCAGGCGGATGGACCAACCGGTGCGCGCGGCCAGGCCGGTCATCAGGCCGTCGCGCGGACCGGGACCCAGGCGGGCGCCGACGTAGATCGCGGTGGCCAGTCCGTTGAGCACGACGGCGACGACCAGCATCGGCACCCGGATCCACAGTGACGTGGACTGCGGCACGGTGTACAGCACGGCGTCGATGGACAGCGACACGACGGCGATGTTGGCGAGCGTGCCGAAGCCGGGGCGCTGGCGCAGCGGCAGCCATGCCAGCAGCACGAGTACGCCGGTGACGGCGACGACCGTGCCGAAGTCCAGGCCCAACCGGCGGGACACGCCGTCGTGGAACACGTCCCACGGGTCGAGGCCGAGGTGGGCACGCACCAGCAGGCCGTCGCTGGCGCCGTAGAGCGCCAGGCCGAGGGCGAGTTGGGGCAGCCGGCGGTGGGCGGCCACCCGCACCGGGACGGGGTGCAGCGCGGGACGTGTCAGGACCATGCGTCCACATTTGCTCAGATTGGCCTTCGACATCCAGGGCCAATTCTGCCAAAGTGGCTGACATGAGCGCCGAGATCATCCAAGGTGGCCGGGTTTCGGCCCGTCGACTCGTCGAGCTGCTCGGGTCGTGGCGCGAGCCCCACAGCCGGCACCCGGCTGCCGACCTGGCCGACGGCATCCGCCTGCTCACCCAGGAGGGCCGCCTGCCGGCGGGCACCCGGCTGCCCGCCGAGCGCGACCTGGCCGAGACACTGGCGGTCAGCCGCACGCTGGTCACGAAGGCCATCGACGAGCTGCGCGAGATCGGTGTCGTGGCGAGCCGGCAGGGCTCCGGATCGTGGGTGACGTTCCAGGGGGACACACGACCGCCGGAACCGGCGGAGAACCTCGCGCTGATCGACCTGGCGCGGGCGGCACCGGAAGCGGTGCCGGAGCTGATGCCCGCCGTGGAGGCGGCGAGCAGGCGACTGCCGGCAGTGCTGCGCGGCCACGGCTACGAACCGCACGGGCTGCCGGCGCTCCGCGAGGCCATCGCCGCCCGGTACCGCGCCCGCGGCCTGCCGACCACGGCCGACCAGATCATCGTGACCACCGGGTCGCACCACGCGTTCGTGCTGATCCTGCGGCTGCTGGTGCACCCGGGCGACCGGGTGCTGGTGGAGCAGCCGACGTACCCGAACGCGCTGGACGCGATCCGGGCCAGCTACGCCCGCGCGATCGGTGTCGCGATGACCGACGACGGCTGGTCGCTGGACGGCATCGAGGCGGCGTTGCGGCAGTCCGCGCCGCGGCTGGCGTACTTCGTGCTCGACTTCCAGAACCCGACCGGCCACCGGATGTCCGAGCCGGACCGGGCACAGCTGGCGGCCGCGCTGCGGCGGACCCGCACGATGGCGGTGGCCGACGAGACGACTGTGGAGCTGGACCTGGACGGCGACCCGGTGCTCGGGCCGCCACCGCTGGCCGGGTTCGCCGAGGACCTGGTGATCACCGTCGGGTCGGCGAGCAAGTCGCACTGGGGCGGGCTGCGGATCGGCTGGGTGCGCGCGCCCGCCGAGCTGACCCAGCGGATCGTGTCCATCCGCTCAGCGGTCGACCTGGGCGCGCCGGTGTTCGAGCAGCTGGTGCTCACCGAGCTGCTCACCGATCCGGAACCGGGGCTGCGCCGCCGGCGCGCGGAGCTGGCGGTGCGGCGGGACGCGCTGACGGCCGCACTCGCCCAGCACTGTCCATCGTGGACCTACCGCAGGCCGGCGGGCGGCCTCGGCCTGTGGTGTCAACTGCCCGAACCGGTGGCAACGCGGCTGGCCGTGGCTGCGGAGTCGCACGGGCTGCGGCTGGTGCCGGGGTCGCGGTTCGGCGTGGACGGCGGCTGGGAGCGGTTCGTGCGGGTGCCCTACACGCTGCCGCCGGCCGAACTGGCCGACGCGGTGGCCAGGCTCGGCCGGCTGGCCCGCGCGGTGGGGGGCCGGACGGTCGACGGCGGTCCGGTGCCGGTCGCGTGACCACGTTAGGGGTGTCCCGGTGCCGTGGGGGCACACGGCACCGGGACCAGGTCCCGACCTGACCGGGCGCGGTTGGCAGGCCGGGTGGCTCGTGGGGTGGTCGTGCGACGGCAGACGACGGATCGTCCGTTGGGAAACGACGAGTTATTCGTCCATCGACGAACTTATGCGGACAGAGTCGTCCGCACGGTCGTCGGTCAGTCCGGGGACGTGGTGGGCAGCGCCTGGCTGCGGGCCGCCGGGGTCGCCGGGTCGGGCGACGGTGCGGTGCCGACCGGCGCGACGGCCGCCGTGCCGGCGGACGACGCGGCGACGGCGTGGCGGTCCGGACCGCCGCCGGTGTGCGCGGACGTCACCGACGAGGCCGGCACGGCGGGCCCGGGCTGCTGCGGGGCGGGCAGTGACGGCCCCGGCCGGTGATGACCGGTCCGGTGCTGCACCGCCGCCCGGTGCGGCGCGACCGGTTGCGGCACAACGGTTTTCGCGCGGTGCACGACACGGTGGGTGTGCCGGGCGGCCGGCTTGGCCGGATGCGCCCGGTGTGGGACGGCGTGGATCGTCCGTGGGACGACGGGCTTGGTGTGCGTCACCGGCGCCGTGGTCGTCGGCGACGTGACCGCGTCGACCGTCGTGGTGAGCGTGTTCGTCGCCGTGCCCGTGACGGCGGTGACGGTCGTGGTCGCCGTGTCGTCGACACTGCCCACGAGGGTGGCCAGCGTGCCGGTCACATCGGTCCGGCCCACCACTGAAGACAGCGTGTCGGTCAGTGAACCGGTGAGCGTGCCCAGCAGGTCACTCGCGGTGTTGGACGACGAACCGGAACCGGACGAGGACGCCGGTTCCGCAGCCGCCGCCGTGCCGGAGTTCAGCACGGCGCCGAGCACCCACGCGACGCCGGCAAGCGCGGCGGCCATGAGCACGCGGACGGCGATGCGGCGCAGCCGTGCACCGATGCCGGGCGCCATGCCCGTGTCGGCACCACCGACCACCACTACGCCTCCACCGATTTGAGTCGCCCGACCATACCGTCGTCATGTCTAGCACCGCGAGTGCCATTTGCGCCGGTAAGAGCCGTGATCCACCCATAAGGACGGACGGTGGCGGCCATCCGGCGGAGCGCGGCCACGCTGTGTCCACCGGTGGTACATCGACGGCGACGACCACCGGAACGAGTGATTTCCGGTGCCGCCCACGGCGCGCCGCGCACGTGCCCGGCACCGTGTTCGCATGAACGACGCGATGGGGCTGACCGAGCTGCTCGACCGGCTGCGCCCGCATTCGCACGGCCTGGTGCTGCACGACCCGGACGGCCCCGCCGAGTCCCTCGTGCACGCCGGGGAACTCGTCGCACTGCCGGAGGCCGTCGCCGAGGCCCGGGACCGGCTCGGCTCCCGGCTGGACCGGGTGGTGCCGGCGGCCGACGGCGACCTGGTGCGCATGACGCTGCGTCCGGACGTCCGCCGCAGATGCGTCGAACTGGCCGCCGACCTGCCGCCGTCGCTGGGCGTGGCACCGCACCACGTGCACCTGGGCTGTCCGGTGATGTTCGGGACGCCGGTGATGTTCGGCACCGGAGCGACGCCCGAGCCGGTGCCACCGGAAGCGGCGCCGCGCGAGGAACTGTGGCGGCCCGCGGTGACCGTGGCGCTGCTGGACACCGGCCTGGACCCGCACCCGTGGTTCGCCGGGCGGCCGTGGCTGTCCGAGTGGGGGCTGTCGCCGGAGGTGCTGGACCCGGAGTGCGTGCGCGACCGGGACCGACAGGCCGGGCACGGCACGTTCGTCGCGGGTGTCCTGCTGCGGCACGCCCCGGGTGTGACGATCCGGCACCATCGCAGCCTGTCCTCGCTGGGCCTGACCGACGACGTCACGGTCGCGACCGCGTTGCGCCAGGTGCACCGGCGGGCCGCGGCCGGCGGCGAACGGCTGGACGTGGTCGTGCTGACGGCCGGCTGCCACACGGCCGACGACCGCTGTCCGCCCGTGCTGGCACGGGAGATCGGACGCCACCCGGACACGGTCGTCGTCGCCGCGGCCGGCAACAGCGCGACCACCCGGCCGTTCTGGCCCGCTGCCCTGCCGTCGGTGGTCGGTGTCGCGGCGACCGGTCCGGACGGCGGCCTGGCCGACTTCTCCAACCGCGGCGACTGGGTGGACGCGGCCGCGCCGGGCGTGGACGTGGTGAGCAGCTACGTGCGGCTGCTGCCCGGTGAGGAGGGCGTCGCGCCGGGCACGACGACCCGCGTGTACGGCGCCGCGCGGTGGAGCGGCACGTCGTTCGCCGCGCCCCGGGTGGCGGCCGACATCGCCGTCGCGCTGCGCCAGGGCCGGACACCCGAGCAGGCACGGGCGGCCGTGCGGCGGCCACTCGTTCGTGCGATTTCCTGATCATGGTGGATCGGCGGACAGCGGTGCGCCGTCGCAGGGTTCGTGGGCGAATCGAACGAGACGGCGGACCTGGTCCGCGAAGCGGTCGCCGGTGACCCGGCGGCGTGGCGGCAACTGGTCGACCGGTACCAGGGCGTCGTGTGGGCCGTGGCACGGGCGCACCAGTTGGGCGACGGCGACGCGGGCGATGTCGCGCAGGCAACCTGGCTGACCCTGGCCGAACACCTGGACCGGTTGCGCCACCCGGCGCGGCTGGCGAGCTGGCTGGCCACGACGGCGCGGCGGGAGTCGTTGCGGGTGCTGGCCGTGCGGCGGCGGGAGGCACCCTTCGAACTCGTCGACTCCGTTGTGGACGGTCCGGAGTCGTTGGCGGTCACCAGGGACACCGACGGCGCCGTGTGGCGGGCGCTGCACGGGATGCCGGAGCGGTGCCGGGCGCTGCTGCGGTTGATCGCGCACTCGCCGGACCTGTCGTACGCGCAGGCGGCCCGCGCGCTGGGCATCCGGGTGAGCAGCGTCGGTCAGACCCGGCAGCGGTGTCTCGCGGTGCTGCGCAGGCGGCTGGAGTGCGCGGGCGTGCTGGAGGCCCGGTGACCGAATGGGATCTGGTGCGCGCCGCGTTCGACCGGTACGACCCGGTGCCGGCCGATGTGCGCCGGGCGGCCGAGCGGGCGGCCGCGTTCGTCGGGCCGCGCGCCGCGCTGGCGGCGGTGGACGGGATGCGCGGTGAGCAGGTGCTGCGGTTCGCGGGTGCGGCCGGGCGGGTCGTCGTGGAGATCGAATGCTCCGACACCGTGCGGCTGGTCGGCTTCGCGCTGGGCGTCGGCGGTGCGCTGTGGGTGCGGTGGCCGGCGGGCGAGCGGCCGATCGCGGTGGACGCGCTGGGCGAGTTCCGCGTCGACGGGCTGCCGCCGGGACCGTTGAGCATCGCGGTGCGGCGGCACGGGCTGCCGGACGCCGTGAGTCCCTGGTTCGTCGGGTGACCGCCCTGGAGCGGCGGCACGCGGCCGTGCTGCGACTGGTCGAACGCGGCCGGGTGGCCGACGCCGCGCCGCAGATCGACGAGCTGATCCGGCTGGCACCCACGCCGGAGGTCGCGGCACGCTTCCGGCTGACGGCCGCGTGGATCGAACTGGACCGTGGCCGGCTCGCCGGTTGCGCGCGGCAACTGGCGCTCGCCCGGCCGCTGGCCGACCCGGCGCGGGCCGACTGCCTGGGCGGGCTGCTGCGGTGCGCGTCCGGTGAGCACCGGGCCGCCGTCGCCGAGCTCACCGGTGTCCTGCCCCGGCTGCGTGGCGACCGCCGGTGGCTGGCCAACGCGCTCGTCGGGCGTGGCACGGCGTTCGGCTACCTGCGCCGGTTGCGCGACGCGGACACGGATTTCGCCGCCGCCGCGACGCAGTACACCGCCATCGGCGAACACGGGCGTGCCGCGGCGTGCGTGCACAACCGGGGGTTCGTCGCACTGCAGGCCGGCGACCTGCCGCTGGCGCTGCGCCGGTTCGGCGAGGCCGAGGCGGCCGGGCTGGCCGCGGGCCGGCACCCGGAGATCCTGGTCGACCGGGCGCAGGCGCTGGTCGCGGCCGGCCTGGCCAGGGACGCGCGGCCGGTACTGGCGAAGGCGGCCGCGCTGCTGGCCGACGCAGGACGAGGCACGAAACTCGCCGAGGCGCTGCTCGCGGTCGCGCAGTGCGCGGCGCGCACCGGCCAGACGGCCATCGCGGTGGACACGGCGGCGCGGGCGGCTGTCCTGTTCGGCGAGCAGGACAGGCCGTCCTGGCGGGTCGCCGCGCACGCGGTCCGGCTGACCGTCCTGCCCGGCACGCCGCAGGCGATGCTGCGGGTGGCCGCCGAGTGCGACGGGCACGGCTGGTGGCAGGCCGCCGCCGAGCTGCGGCTGGCGGCGGACTCGCTGGCCGACGTCGCGCGGCGCCGGCACACCGGGCCGACGGCCGTCCGGGCGCTGGGTTGGTTGGCACGGGCGCGGCTGGCACGCGACCGGCGGGCCGTGTTCGCCGCGTGCACGGCCGGGTTGCGGGTCGTGCGGTCCGGCGCGGCCACGATGGGCGGCTGGGAGCTGCGGGCCGGCATGGCCGGGCACGCCGTCGAACTGGCCGAACTCGGCCTGGCGGCGGCGTTGCGCGGCGGCCGGGCGCGGACCGTGCTGCGGTGGACGGACCGGTGCCGGGCCGTGGCAGGCGACCGGCCCGCGGTGCTCCCACCGACCGACCCGCTCCAGGCACACCAGCTGGTGGTGTTGCGTTCGGCGATCGCGTCGGGCGGTTCACCGGCCCGGGTGCGACGGCTGGAACAGCAGGTGCGGGCGTTGGACCTGGCCGGCACGTGCACCGGGACACCGGAGCGGGACTGGACGTTCGCCGACCTGTCCGCCGCGCTCGGCGAGGCCGCGCTCGTCTGCTTCATCGTCCACGATGGACGGTTGAGCGCGGTGTCCTTCGCGAACGGGCGGTGCCGGTTGCGGGTACTCGGTTCCGTGGCCGCGATGGAGTCGGCCGTCCGGTCGGCGCGCCTGGGCTCGGCCGCCGCACTGGACTCGTTGCTGTCCCTGCCCGGCGGGCGGCCGCTGGTGGTGGTTCCGGTCGGCGCGTTGCACGCGGTGCCGTGGGCGGTGCTGCCCTCGTGCGCCGGCCGGCCGGTGTCGGTGGCGCCGTCGGTGGCGGCGTGGCTGCGCGCCACGGACGCGGGGTCGGCCACCGGCCCGCCGGGCGGCCGGGTGTGGATCGCCGGTCCGGGGTTGCGGCACGCCGGACGGGAGGCCCAGTCGCTGCACGCCCGGTACGGCGGGCGGCTGCTGGCCGGCCGCTCGGCGACCGTGGCGGCGGCGCTGGCCGCGATGGACGGCGCCGACCTGGTGCACGTCGCGGCGCACGGGCGGTTCCGCGAGGACCAGCCGCTGTTCTCCTGCCTGGACCTGTCCGGGGGGCCGCTGTTCGGCTACGACCTGCAACGGCTGCGCCTGCCGCCGCGCCGGGTCGTGCTGTCCGCCTGTGACGCCGGCCGGTCGGCGGTGTGGCCGGGTGGCGAGGCGATCGGGATGGCCACGGCCCTGCTGCGGCACGGCACCGCGACGGTCATCGCCAGCGTGCTGCCGGTGCCCGACCGGCAGGCGGTCGGGCTGGTCACCGCGCTGCACGCCGCCCTGGACGGCGGGCTCGGTCCGGCGGCGGCCCTGGCCACGGCCCAGGCCGAGCACGGTCACCTGGGCTTCGTGTGCTTCGGGGCCGGCTGACAAGCGCGTTCGTCCACCGGCGGGGCTAGTTGTCCCCCAGTGTGGACAACCGGCGGACGGCCTCGTCCAGCACGCCGTCCTGCTTGCAGAACGCGAACCGGACCAGGTGCCGCCAGCGGTCCGGGTGGTCGGTGAACACCTGCACCGGCACGGCCGCCACGCCGATCTTCTCCGGCAGTGCCCAGCACAGCTCGGCGCCGTCGGTGAACCCGAGCGGCCGCACGTCCGCGCACACGAAGTACGTGCCGGCCGTCGGCCGCACCGCGAACCCGGCCGCGGCCAGCCCGGCGGCCAGCCGGTCACGCTTGGCCTGCAACGAGTCCCGCAGCTCCCCGACCCAGGGCAGCTCGCCACGCAGCGCGTGGGCCACGGCCGGCTGGAACGGCGCGCCGCCGACGAACGTGAGGAACTGCTTGGTCGCGCGCACGGCCGCGACCAGCTCGGCCGACCCGCACACCCAGCCGATCTTCCAGCCGGTGCAGTTGAACGTCTTGCCCGCGCTGGACACCGTCACCGTCCGGTCGGCCATGCCGGGCAGCGTGGCCAGCGGAACGTGTTCCCCGCCGTCGTACACCAGGTGCTCGTACACCTCGTCGGTCACGGCGATCAGGTCGTGCTCCACGCACAGCGCGGCCACCTCGGCCAACTCGGCGCGGGTGAACACCGTGCCGGTCGGGTTGTGCGGCGAGTTGATCAGGATCGCCCTGGTCGCCGGTCCGACGGCGGCCCGCAGCGCCGGCACGTCCAGCGCGAACCGGCCGTCCTCCGCCTCGCGCAGCCCGACCACCTTCCGGGTCGCTCCGGACAGCGCGACGGCCGCCGCGTACGAGTCGTAGTACGGCTCGATGACGATCACCTCGTCGCCCGGGCCGGTCAGGGCGAGCAGCGCCGCCGTGATCGCCTCGGTCGCGCCGACCGTGACCAGCACCTCACGGTCCGGGTCGAACTCCTGGCCGTAGCGCCGCCGGTGCTCGGCGACGGCGGCCCGCAGCTCCGGCGTACCCGGACCGGGCGGGTACTGGTTGACGCCCTCCGCGATGGCCTTGCGGGCGGTGGCCAGCATGCCGGGCGGACCGTCGGTGTCCGGGAAGCCCTGGCCGAGGTTGACCGCACCGGTCCGAATGGCCAGCGCGGTCATCTCAGCGAAGATCGTCGACGTGTACGGCCGCATCCGCGGCACCAGGACAGGCTCGCGCACGGTGTCGACCCTGCCATATCGACACCGCCGCCGATCTCTTGGTCGGTGAAACGTCTCGCCCCCGGAGAATCTGCGGTCACAATGGAGTGGTGGAGCAACTGACGCCGGCCGAGCTGGCCAAGCGGCACGCACTGCGCCGGATGAAAGCCATCGCCGGCGGACTGCTGCTGATCGCGGCCGCCATCTTCATCGTGACGACGGTCGTCGGCGGACCGGCCTGGGTGGGGTACGTGCGGGCCACGGCCGAGGCGAGCATGGTCGGCGCACTGGCCGACTGGTTCGCCGTGACGGCGCTGTTCCGCAGGCCACTGGGCCTGCCGATCCCGCACACGGCGATCATCCCCACCCGCAAGGACACCCTGGGCAGCAGCCTGGGCGACTTCGTGGGCACGAACTTCCTGGCCGAGCACGTGGTCCGGGACCGGCTGCGCCGGGTCGGCATCGCGGCCCGGCTGGGCGGCTGGCTGGCCGAGCCGGAGCACGCCGAGCGGGTCACGGCCGAGCTGGCCACGGTCGTACGTGGCGCGGTGACGGTGCTGCGCGACGAGGACATCCAGGCCGTCGTCGAGCACGCCGTGGTACAGCGGGTGATGGCGGTGCCGTGGGGACCGCCGCTGGGCAGGCTGCTGGAGAAGGTGCTGGCCGACGGCACCCACCACAAGCTGGTCGACCTGCTGTGCGACCGGGCGTACGACTGGGTGCGGGACAACCACGGCACGGTGCTGCGCGTGGTGTCGGAACGGGCGCCGAGCTGGTCGCCGCGGTTCGTCGACTCGCTGCTCGCGGACAAGGTCTACAACGAGGTGCTCGGGTTCGCATGGGCCGTGAAGACGGACGTGAACCACCCGATGCGGCTGGCCATCGACACGTTCCTGATCCAGTTCGCCGGTGAACTGCAGACCGACCCGGACACGATGAAGCGCGCGGA
>DASZXM010000916.1:0-4071 GCA_035546415.1 Pseudonocardiaceae bacterium | reverse complement strand
AGGGCAGCGATGACAGGTGGGCTCGGCGAACCGGGCTATGAGGCCGACCCCGCGAACCTGCGGGCCGGCGCCGCCGACTTCCAGAGCGCGGTGGCCGAGGACCAACAGGCGGCCCGGACGATCGGGATGGGCGCCACGTCCGCCGCCGGGACGGTATTCGGAGTGTCCCACCAGGCACAACACCTGGCGGACAAGTGGAACTCGGCGGTGGCCGCGCGGGTCGCGGCGGTCAACGACCTGGCCGATCAGACGGCCCAGCAGGCCGACCTGCTGCTGCGCACCGCGGACGAGTACGACAGCGCCGAGGAGAAGAACCGGGACCGGGCTCGCGACGTGGAGGGTGGTCTGAGGTGAACACGAATTCGTCCTTCCATCACGCCGGCCTGGCCGCCGCGGCACCGCGCCTGCAGCGGCTGCAACAGGCGGGCGCAGCGATCGGCTCACCCGACCCGATCGCCGCGCTGCGGCACATCGACTGCTCACCGCCGGACATCGACACACTGGCCAAACACGTCGGTGACGGCGCGAACCAGATCGACACCGCGCACGGTGACTACTCGAAGGGCAGGACGACGGCGCTGACGGGCTGGACCGGTCGCGCCGCCGACGACTTCGCCCAGCGGACCGCCAAGACCGACGCGCGGTACGGCACGACGCACGACGATACCGAGAGCATCCATTCGGGCGGCCTGAACGTCGCCGCCGGGCTGGACGGGCTGGCCAACACCGCCGCCGACCAGGCGACGCAGATCGCCCAGCAGAACGACCAGGCGTGTTCGGTCGTGCTGGCCGGCCCGGCCGCGCGCGGCTACCCGGAGGCCGCGGTGACCGTGAACCAGGCGTGCCTCGACGTGGTGAACGTGGTCTCGGCCCAGGTCGCCAAGATCCCCGACCTGGAGGACTACCTGACCGTCGGCGGCTCGGGCGATCACCTGGACGAGGGTCGCGGCGGTGACGCCGTCGGCTCGCCCGGCGCCGCGGGTGACACCGTCGGCTCGGCCGGCGCGGGCCGTGACGCGGCCGGTTCGCCCGGCGCCAGCGGTGACGCCGCCGGTGCCGTCGGCTCGGCCGGCGCGGCGCGCAGCGCGAGGTCGTAGGTCTGGCCGGTGACGGGCGTGCCGAACCCCGGGTGCGCGTCCTCGCCGACCAGTACGAAGCCGCGGGACAGGTAGATCCGTGCGGCTGAGGCGAGGATGTCGTTGGTCCACAACGTCATCCGCTGGTAGCCGGCCCGCCGCGCGAACGCGATGCACTCGTCGACCAGGTGGCCGCCGATCCCGTGGCCGCGCGCCGCCGGGTCGACGAGCAGCACGCGCAGCTTGGCGGTCGTGTCGTCGGCGCGCACGCACAGCACGCACCCGACCCGCCTGCCGTCGAGCGTCCCGATCCACGCCGCCTCACGGGCCGGGTCGTGCTTCGTCGCGAAGTCGGCGACGATCTGCGCCACCAACGCCTCGAAGGTGCTGTCGTAGCCGTACTCGCCGGCGTAGATCTCGCCGTGTGCCAACACGATCCACCCCAGGTCACCGGGCTGGTCGGCCATCCGGATGGTTGCTGCTGCCATGGTGTCTCCCGTCACTGAAACGAGTGTTTCAGTGACTAGCCTAACCGTTGACCGCACAAACAGGCAGGGATGACTATCAGCGCATGCTCGCCGACAAGGAACACGTGCTGCTCGGCTTCGACGGCGTGATCTGCACCGTGTTCGACCGGCGGGCCGCCCACGAGGTCGCCGACCGCCTCCGCCTGATGACCGGCCCACGCCTGCCCGGTGACGTCGCCGTCAGCGGCGACCCGTTCGACGTCCTCCGGTTCGCCCTGACCCACGGCCCGACGATGGCGCAGACCGTCGAGCTGGAGCTGCGCCGGTGGGAGCTGGCGGCCGTGCGGCGCAGCGAGCCGCGGTCCGGGGTCGCGGCCGCCTTGCGCGGCCTGCGCCTGGCCGGGCACACCGTGACGATCGTGAGCAACACCTCCGGGGACGCCGTCGGCGCGCACCTGGTCCGCAACAGCCTGACCAGGTACGTCGACGAGGTCATCGGCCGCAACTCGGCCGAGCTGACGCCGCTCAAACCCGACCCGTTCCTCGTCCGGCAGGCGATCATGTCGCTGAGCGCACGGGCCGACACCTGCGTGATGGCCGTGGCCAAGGCCACCGACGCACAGGCCGCCCGCGCGGCGGGCGTGGACGTCGTCGACGTGTCCGCTGTGTCGTTGAAACGGGTGTTTCAGTAAAGTCACCCCGCATGACGTCCGCCCGGCGCGAACAACTCCTGGAACGCGCGTACGCCTATGTCCTGGAGCACGGCATCGGTGACCTGTCGCTGCGCCCGCTGGCCACGGCGATCGGGTCGAGCCCGCGGGTGCTGCTGTTCCTGTTCGGCTCCAAGGACGGGCTGGTACGCGAGCTGCTGCACCGCGCACGGGCCGCCGAACAGGAGTTCCTGCGGGCCGCCGAGCCGTCGGCGGGCCTGTCCGACCTGGTGCGCACGACGTGGCAGTGGCTGGTCGCCGAGAACCACCGGCCGCTGCTGACGCTGTGGCTGGAGTGCTACGCCAAGTCGCTCGTCGAGCCGGACGGCCCGTGGGCCGGGTTCGCGTGGGACACCGTCGACGACTGGCTGGCGCTGCTGGCCGCCGCGCAGCCCGCGGCCCGCAGGCGCACGAAGGCCGGGGCGGCGGAACGCACCCTGGCACTGGCGGTGCTCCGCGGTGCCCTGCTGGACCTGCTCGCCACCGGTGACGTCGACCGCACGACGGCGGCGGTCATGGCTTCCTGACGGCGCCGTCCAGGAACACCGACGTCACGGCCGCCGCCGCCTGCTCGACACCGATCTCGTGCCGCAGCACCAGGTTCAGCGAGCGTTCGAGCAACCCGGTGAACATCTCGAACAGCACGTCGACCGACAGGTCGCCGCGCAGGGTGCCGTCGTCGACCCCACGCCGCAACAGGTCACGGATCGGCGCGCCCACGTGCCGGTCGACGTCGTCGGTCTCCCGGATCCGGTCCTTGTCGGCCCGGGCGAGCGCCGCGTACTAGCTCCCGGCTGCCATGAATCCCCTGGTCAGCCGTGCGATGCCCTCGGCGACGGGCACGGTGTCGACCTGCGCGTCGGCGACGCGTTCCCGCAGGTCGGCGAACGCGGCGGAGATCAGCCCCCGCAGGAGGGCGTCCCGGGTGGGGAAGTAGCGGTACAGCGTGGCCCGGCCCACGCCGGCGGCGGTCGCGATCTCCGCCATGCTCGCCGACTCGCCGCGCTCGGCCAACACGCCGGCGGCGGTGTCGAGGATGCCGGTGGCGATCCGGCTGTGCAGGGCGGGGCGTCTGACCACGCCCGCAGCTTACCTTGACGTGAGCGTCTCACATTGAGACGCTGATGTCTCAAATCGGAGGAGGATGCCATGGAAACGCGACGGCTCGGCGGAACGTCGATCGAGGTCACCCCGATCGGTCTGGGCTGCATGCGGTTCGCCGGCACGGGCATCGTCGAGCGCGTCTACCCGAGCCTGGACGAGCAGACGGTCCGATCGGTGGTGCAGGCGGCCCTGGACGGTGGCGTGACCTGGTTCGACACGGCGGAGATGTACGGCCACGGCGGTTCCGAACGTGCGGTGACGTCGGCGTTGCGCGCACTGGGCGTGGCACCGGGCGGCGTGCGTATCGCCACGAAGTGGGCGCCGCTGTTCCGCCGGGCGGCCAGCATCACGAAGACGATCGATGCCCGGTTGGCGGCGTTGCAGGGCTACCCGGTCGACCTGCACCAGATCCACATGCCCACCGGCGGTTTCTCGTCGATCCGCGCCCAGGTCGAGGCCATGGCGGGGCTGTGCGAGGCGGGCAAGGTCAACGCCGTCGGGGTGAGCAACTTCTCGGCGCGCCAGATGGAACTGGCGCACGACGTGCTGTCGGCGCGCGGAATCGAACTGGCCTCGAACCAGGTGCAGGTGAGCCTGCTGCACCGCAACATCGAACGCAACGGCGTCCTGCGCGCGGCGCGCCGGCTGGGCGTCACGCTGATCGCATTCTCCCCGCTGCGGATGGGCCTGCTCACCGGCAAGTTCCACGCGGAC
>DASZXM010000915.1:0-9236 GCA_035546415.1 Pseudonocardiaceae bacterium | reverse complement strand
GAGTGGTCCCGACCGGGTGTTATCCGTTCGTGACAGTGAAGTGGTATCTGGCTCCGGGTCATCGTTCCCCTTGCTAGGCAGAGAAAGCCACGGGGGGCTCCGTCGGGGGCAGCCATTCAGATGCCAGACAGGAGAACGTTCCAGATGTCAGTCGCACGCGAACCTGACCAGCCGGACCTGGGGGACTCCTCGGCGACGAGCTTCCTGGCCGCCATTCCCCAGGCGGTGTTGGACCGCCACGGCGCGCGGGTGCTCGACCCCGCCTCCGCGCCCGTCGTCCCCGGGTGGCCGGTACCGACCACCACCGCCTACCGGGTCGCCAGCCTGATGATCCCGAACGACCTGCTCGGCGTGGACCGCGTCAGCGCGTTGAACGACGCGCTGGAGACGTCCGGGATGGAACTGGTGCCGCCGGCGCCGGTCGACCAACTGCATCCTGAACTGCGGTCCTTCGTGGACCGCACCAGCACGCTGTCCCGTTCGGTGCGGCTCACGGTCCGGCCGGACGCCATGCCCACCGTCGTCGACGCGTACGTCGCGCTACAGCACCTGCGCGCATCGGCCAACTCCGACCCGTCCCTCGCACCCCGCGATGCCGTGAGCCGGATTTCGTTGGAGCACCTCATGTTCCCCGGTTCGGACGTGGCGCCGTGGGAGGTGCACGAGGTGACCGTGCCGGGCAGCTCGTACGTGCCCGCCGGGTCCGGTGCGTTCCCGGTGTCCGTGTCGATGCCACCGCCGCCGCGCCGCCGGGTCGGCGTGGACGGTCTGGGCCGCAGGCCGGTGGTCGCCGTGCTGGATACCGGCATCGCGCCCCACCCGTGGTTCGACATCGCCGACCGCACGGCACCGCCGCCGGCCAACGGCTTCCTGGAGGTCGACGCCGCGCTGCAGGACGCCATCCAGGCGAACAACCCGACCGAGCCGATTCCGCTGCGCGGCTTCTGGGACACGCCGTCGTTCGACAACCCGCTGATCGGGAACGTCGACATCGCCACCGGGCACGGCACGTTCATCGCCGGCATCATCCGGCAGGCCGCACCGGACGCCCGCGTGCTGGCGATCCGCGTCGCGCACAGCGACGGCGTCGCCTACGAGGGCGACGTCGTGTTCGCCATGTGGTACCTGGTCAACCGGGTGGCCGAGGCGCAGGCCAACAACCTGCCGCACCGCATGGTCGACATCGTGTCGCTGTCGCTGGGCTACTTCGACGAGACGACACCCAGCCCGTTCGCCACCCAGCTCACCCAGCACGTCGACGAGCTGATCGCGATGGGCGTGCCGGTGACGGCCGCGGCCGGCAACGCGTCGAGCACCCGCCCGTTCTACCCGGCCGCCCTGGCCGGCGAGCCGGGCAAGGACCTCGTGGTCAGCGTCGGTGCGCTGAACCCCAACCGCAGCAAGGCGCTGTTCAGCAACGACGGCTCCTGGGTGCGGCACTGGGAGCGCGGCGCCGCCGTCGTCAGCACGTTCCCGACCGACGTGCGCGGCGGGGCAGAGCCCGACCACGCGATCCGCGCACAGCACCGGGCCGCGCTGGACCCGGACGACTTCAGCGCCGGCTTCGCCGTGTGGAACGGCACGTCGTTCGCCACCCCGCTGGCGGCGGCGAAACTCGCGACCGCGATGGTCCGCTGCGCGGCGGGCGCCCTGGGCGCTCCCACGCTGGCCCTGGAACCGGTCGATCCGACAAGCACACTCCAACGGGCCGAACGGGCCCGCAAGGCATTGGGTTGAGCCATGTGCGCCGAAGGATCTCCCGCCGCGCCGAAATCGACGAACCGACCGACGCCCGCCCACTACGCCCGGATCGCCGACCTGCTCACCCTGGCGCAGGGCGGTGACCGGGAGGCCATGGCCGAACTGGTCGCCGACCTGACGCCGCTGCTGTGGCAGGTCGCCCGGTCCCAGGGCCTGGACCGGGACAACGCGGCCGACGCCGTGCAGACCACCTGGCTGCACCTGCTCGCCTCGCTGAACCGCATCCGCGACCCGTTCGCGCTGACCGGCTGGTTGATCACCGCGACCCGCCGGGAGTCCTGGCGCATCCGGGACGCCTCCCGCTCGGAACTGGCCGCCGAGGAGGGTTCCCTGGCGGTGCTGCCCGACCCGGACGCGCCGCCGGAGGAACAGTTCCTCCTCGACGAGCGGAAACGGTCACTGTGGTCGGCCGTGGCGCAACTACCGGAACGGTGCCAGCAGCTGTTGCGCATCGTCGCGTTCGCCCACCGGCCCGACTACGACGCCGTCGGCGCGGCGCTGGGCATGCGCCGGGGCAGCATCGGACCGACCCGCGGCCGCTGCCTGGCCAAGCTGCGCACACTGCTGGTCGCGGACGAGGGACGGAGCTGGACGACATGACACCGGTGGAGACCGACGGCGCGAACGAGCCGTTCGACGAGCTGGACGCGAGCATCCTCGCCGAGGTCCGGCAGCTGTGGGCGGAGCGCGACCCGCTCCCCGACGGCCTGGTCGACCAGATCCAGTTCGCCATCGACCTGGAACACCTGGACGTCGAGGTGTTGCGGATGACGCTGCTGGACGAGGCCACGTCGACACGTGGTGACGAGGTGTCCCGGCTGGTCACGTTCTCCAGCGACACCCTGACCATCATGATCCGCGTGTTCCCCGCCAAGGACGGCACGAACCGGATCGACGGGTGGCTGACGCCCGGCGACAGCCACCCGGTCGAACTGCGCACCGGCGACGACACGCTGACCACCGAGTCGGACACCACCGGCCGGTTCGCGTTCCGGGCCGTGCCGGGCGGGCTGGCGCAGCTGATGGTGAAACCCGCCGGAACCGCGAAGACCGTGACCACACCGGCGATCCTGCTGTAGCGGAGGCTGCTTCTCCGATGCCGGCACCGACAGCGCCCGAGTCAGTCCGGACCCGAGTCGTCGAGCTGCATCGCACCGGCGTCGACGCCATCAACAAGGGCAGGCCCGCGACCGGTGCGCGGGCATTGCGCGGCGGGCTGCGGCTGCTGGGCTGGCCACTGGGGGAGGGCCGCCGGGCCATGGCCGTGTGGCCCGAACTGCCGGAGCTGACGACCCGGCTGCTGGGCGCGCTGGCCGCGGCCGAGGTGGCTCAGGGCAACAAGGATCGCGGGTTCGCCCTGTTGGACAGCGCCGAGTCGCTGCTGACACAGGGCGACCCGGGAATCCTCGCGCACCACCGCGGGCTGCTGTTGTTGATGGTCGGCGAGATGGACGAGGCACTCGTCGTGCACGACCGGGCCATCGGCCTGCTGCGGCGCGGCAGCGACCGGCTCGCCCTGGCACGCACGCTGCTCAACCGGGCCCTGCTGCACCAGACGGCCGGGCGGGTCACGGCGGCGATCGCGGACCTCACGTGGTGCGAACAGCTCGGCCGGGAACTGGACCTGCCGCTGCTGGTGGCCAAGGCGATCCACGGGCGGGGCGCGTGCCTGCTGCTGGCCGGTGACATCCCCGGTGCGCTGCGCGCCTTCGACACGGCCAGCCGCGGGTACGCGGCCGCCGACGGCATGCAGGCCGTGTTGGCCGTGGAGAAGGCGCGGGCGATGCTGGCCGCCGGCCTGCACAGCGACGCGGCCACCGAACTGGACGACGCGCTGGCCCGGTTCCCCGGCCTGAAGATGGACCAGGAGCACGCCGAAGCCGAACTGACCCGGGCGCACACGGCGCTGACCGCCGGCGACCCGGGTGAGGCGATGGCGTGGGCGGTCCGCGCGGAGCGCCGGTTCCGCAAGCGGGGCAACCTGACCTGGGCCTCGGTGGCCGCGCTGACCCGGCGGCGGGCCGAGTTCGCCGCCGGCAGGCACCCGAAAGCCGTTGCCGCGCACGCGCTCGGACTGGCCGACCAGCTGCGCGGGCTGGGCCTGCACAAGGACGCCGACCAGGCCGGCCTGCTCGCCGCGCGGGCGTACGTGGCCAGCGGTGACCTGGCCGCCGCCCGGCCCTACCTGGGTCGCGGGTCGACGCTGGCGACCCGGTTGCAGTCCGCGCTGGCCAAGGCCGAGTACGCGGCCGCGTCCGGTGACCGCCGGGGCACGCTCGCCCACGCCCGCGCCGGACTGGCCGTCCTGGCCAAGCACCGGCGCAGCCTGAGCAGCCTGGACATGCGGACCGGCACGACCCTGTTGGGCGTCGACCTGGCACGGGCCGGCCTGACCGCGGCGCTGGCCCAGGGTAGGCCGTCGGTGATCTTCCGCTGGTCCGAACGCGCTCGCGCGCAGGCGTTCCGGTTCCCGCCCGCGCAGCCCATCGCCGACCGCGAGACCAACGACGCCGTCGCCGAACTGCGCCAACTCGCGCACACCGTGCGCAGCGCGGAACTCGCCGGTGAACGGGACGTCGCCGCGTCCCGGCGGTGCGCCGAACTGGAACGGCGCATCCGGGCCAAGGGCTGGCAGGCGGGCGGCACCCAGGAGCAGGGCGACGAGGTCGCGTTCGCCGACGTCCGGGCCGGACTCGCGGACGCGGACAGCGTCATGGTGAGCTTCCTGTCCGCGGGCGACCGGCTGTCCGCGTTGGTGATCGCCGGCCCGCACGCGCGGCTCGTCCGGTTGGGTTCGGCCGCCGTCGTCACCGAGGCGTGCGCCCGGTTGTCCGGTGACCTGGACGTGCTGTGCGGGCGGCGGTTGCCGCGCCCGCTGGAACTCGCGGCGCGCGCGTCGGTCGGCGAGCAGTTGGACGTGCTGACCGAGCAGCTGATGGTGCCGTTGCGGCCGCTGCTGCGCGACTCGGACGCCGTGTTCGTGCCGACCGGTGTGCTGTCCACACTGCCCTGGAGCCTGCTGCCGGACCTGCGCGGGCGGCCGGTCACCGTGACGCCGTCGGCGTCCCTGTGGCACGCCGCGCACCGGGCGACCCCCCGGCCGGGCGGACCGCCGCTCCTCGTCGCAGGGCCCGACCTGGACAACTCGGTCGCCGAAGTCACCCGCCTGGCCGAGATCTACCCGGACGGCACCGTCCTGTCCGGCCCGGACGCCACCGTCGACCGCACACTCACGGCGATCCCGGCCCGCACGTCGGTGCACTTCGCCGCGCACGGCCACCACGAACCGGACAACGTGCTGTTCTCCCGCCTGGACCTGGCCGACGGGCCGCTCATGGCCTACGACATCCACCAGCTGTCCGACGTGCCCGAGCACGTCGTGCTGTCGTCGTGCGACGTCGGCCAGTCCGTGGTGCGGATCGGCGACGAGACGCTCGGGTTCACCGCCGCCCTCCTGTACAGCGGCAGTCGGTCGGTCGTGTCCAGCGTGGCCCGCGTCGACGATCACGCCACGGTTGGCGTCATGGCCGCCTACCATCGGGCCGTCCGCGCAGGTCAGGCGCCGGCCAGGGCGCTGGCCGACGCCCTCGCCGGGGAACCGCTGATGCCGCTGGTGTGCTTCGGCCACGGGTAGCGGTCACATCCGGTGCCCGCCATCCGTCAGTGCTATGACGGACGTGAGCGGAGGGGTGACGGGGTGGACGACGAGCGGGAGTGGCTGGCCGAGCGGTTCACGGCGCACGGGGCGCACCTGCGGGCGGTGGCCTACCGGATGCTCGGGTCGCTGGCCGAGGCCGAGGACGCCGTGCAGGAGGCGTGGCTGCGCATCAGCAGGGCCGACACCAGTGACGTCGTCAACATGGGCGGCTGGCTGACCACGGTCGTCGGGCGCGTGTGCCTGGACATGCTGCGGTCCCGCGCGTCCCGCCGTGAGCAGCCGCTCGACGGACCCCTCCCGGAGCCGATCGTGTCCCCCGAGAACGGGTTGGACCCCGAACAGCAGGCGCTGATCGCCGACTCGGTCGGCCTGGCGATGCTGGTGGTCCTGGAGACGTTGGCGCCCGCGGAACGGCTGGCGTTCGTGCTGCACGACATGTTCGCGGTGCCGTTCGAGGACATCGCCCCGATCGTCGGCCGCAACGCCGCCGCCACCCGGCAGTTGGCCAGCCGGGCGCGGCGGCGGGTCCGCGGTTCGGCCCCGGTGCCGGACGCGGACCTCGCCAAGCAGCGCGCCGCGGTCGACGCCTTCCTCGCGGCGGCGCGCGACGGCGACTTCGAGGCGCTCGTCGCGGTCCTCGACCCGGACGTGGTGCTGCACGCGGACATCGGCACCGGGACCCGGATGGTGCGCGGGGCACGGGAGGTCGCCAGCCAGGCGATGCTGTTCCGTGGCGCCACCGGTGCCGTGACGCGGCCGGTGCTGGTCAACGGCGCGGCCGGCATGGTGGCGTACCGGAACGGGAAAGTGCAGTCGGTCGGCGGTGTCACCGTGGTCAACGGCCTGATCGTGGAGATCGACATCCTCGCCGACCCGAAGCGCCTCAGCCAGTTGGACCTCGGCCCCTGGGATTGACCGGCTAGTCGACGAAGTGGTCGAACTCGCCGTCCTTGGCACCGGCCAGCATGGCGGCGATCTCGGCCTCGGTGAACTGGAGGATCGGGCTGTCGGGACCCAACTTCGAGTCCCGCAGCCCGATCACGTCACCCACTTTGGCGAACTCCACGCAGCTGGCGGTGGGATCGCTGTGGGTCGCCTTCTGCCAGCGCACACCGTCGAACGCGGACTCTGCTAAGTAGCTCTTACGCTCGTGCAAGGTTCTTGTCCTTCCGATACTCGTCGGCCACTCGCTTGATGAACTTCCGGGAATCCACTGGGCTCAGCGCAGCAGCTTGGAGATAGCCCCACAACTGATCGTAAGCGTCCACTCGCTCACTGTCATCGAGATAACGGGCGTCGCCGTACTGCTCCACATAGACGAAGTTGAGCGGGGTGACCAGTCCCGGGCCAGGAATGTTGATCTGCTCGAAGTTCAAGGACGCGTAGAGGACCGGACTGTTGCTGCGGAACGGCATGATCTGAAGCTGGACGTTGGGCAGGTCGGCGAGTTCGATGAGTCTGAGTAGCTGCTCGTGCATGACTGCGGCGCCGCCGTAGGTTCGCCGCAACGCGGATTCCGAGAGGATGAAGCTGATCGTCGGAGCGTCGTCGCGGAACAGGATCGACTGTCGTCGATGGCGCTCGGCGACGACTATCTCGTCGTTCAGGCTGGCGCCGAACGGGCCGGGTGCCCCGCACAGGGCGCGGGTGTAGTTCTCGGTCTGGAGCAGGCCAGGAATGACTTCCGACTGCGCCTGGCGGATGCGGTTGCTGTGCCGCTCCAGGTCCGGTAGCAACCGATATGACTCGTCGAAGGTTCCGTTGTAGCTCGTCCAGTCGCCCTTCTTGCCCAGGTTTCGGGCCAGGTCGATCATGACCTCGACGAGTTCCGGCTTGGCGCCGTACAGTTCGCCGAGCATCTTGGCGTCGCCGGCCGTGATCTTCGACTGGGCGAGCATTATTCGGTTGATCTTGGACGGTTGGCAGCCGAGATGTCGGGCCGCCTCCGCGTCCTTGATGCCGGACTCCTGCTTCAGCCGGGCCAGTTCGTTGACCAGCATCAGCAGGGGGACCGTCTTGGTGATGGGCATCGCCGTCGCCTCTCGTCGTTCGTGCGCTCCCGGTCGATATCGGTCCGGAGTACCCGACTTGATAACTACCCGATCGGATGACCATGACCACGAGAGTTCCTGCGCTATGGTCATCGCCAATGTCGGATGAAATCATCCAGGGGAGTCACGCGATGAGTCTAGACCACCACCACCCGCTGGACGAACTGGTCCGCGATCCGGCGGGGATGCGGCCGATCTGCGACGCGGAGACGTTCGCGGCGATGACCGAGACGATGGTCGCGGACATGGCGCCCAAGGTGTTCGCGGTGGTCGAGGAGTACGGCGAGCGGGTCGACGGCTGGATCGCGGCGTGGGGGATGGCGTTCGAGGACCACGCCGACGTGATCGGCGTGGACGGCGGGACGCGGATGCGGCTGCGGTCGGCCGAGGATGCCTTGCGGGGCTTCGGTTTCGGTACGCACGTCCGGCCGAGGGTGGTGTGGTTCAACCCGGCGGCGGTGACCCCGGCCGGCGATGTGGGTTAGCTCATCGCCGCGCCGTCACCAGCCAACCGTGCGTCGTGCGGAACAGTGCCGGTCGCGGGCGGTGGAAGCGGTCGGCCAGTTCGGCGACGTCGTGGACGTCCGGCCGCCAGCCGTGCCGGGCCAGCCAGGTGCCCGGGTCGCCGGGTGGTCCGCCCTGCCACAGGTCGGCCAGCCGCGGGTCGAGCGCGGTCAGCGCGGCGACCAGTTCGTCGGAACGCTCGACCTGGTCGAAGGCGATCATGCTGTCGGGCGCCGAGTTCGCCGTGATCCGGTCCAGCAGCAGGTCGGCGGCCGCCGCCGGCAGCGCGTACAGCAGGCCCTCGGCCAGCCACGCTGTCGGCAGGTCCGATCGCCAGCCCGCGATGGCCAGTGCGGTCGGCCAGTCGTCGCGCAGGTCGGCGGCGACGGTGGTGCGCGGTGTCCGCAGCACGGCGTCCTTGAACGCCAACGTGTCCGGCAGGTCCAGTTCGACGACACGGGTGCCCGCAGGCCACGGCAGCCGCAGTGCCCGCGTGTCCATGCCGCACGCGAGCAGCACGACCTGTGGTGTGGCCGCGGCGAGCAGGGCGTCGTCGAAGAACCGGGTGCGCAGCGCGACCTGCTCGGCCATCAGGTCGAAGAGGTGTGCTCCACGGTCCGGTCCGTCGATCCAGCCGGCGCCGCCGCCCGCTTCGACGAACCGGGCGGCGTACGGATCGTCGAACAACCGGTCCGTGCGCGCGGACTCCTTCGCCCGCAGGTGGGCGATGCTGATCGACGTGGCGCCGATCCCGGTGGGCGGCACGATCTCCATGCTGGTCACCCTTCAAAGAGAACGCTGATTCTGTTTGAAGTCTCGTCGGCTCGTGTCGTGCTGTCAAACAGAAGGACTGTTCTCCTAATATGGCCGGGTGCCCCGCCTCACCCAGCGCACCCGGGACGCCCGCCGGGCGCAGATCCTCGACGCGGCACGGCGTTGCTTCGCGCGCACCGGTTTCCACGCCACGTCGATGCAGGACGTCTTCGCCGAGGCGGGCCTGTCCGCGGGCGCGGTGTACAGCCACTTCAGCGGCAAGGACGAGATCGTCGCGGCCATCGCCGACGACGTCATCGACCGGATCACGGCCACGGCCGACGCGCTGACGGGCACCCCGGAGCCGCTGGCCGACGTGCTCGGCCGCGTGTTCACCGCCCTGCAGGCGGCGGACATCGCGCCGATCGCGATCACGGTGTGGGGCGAGGCGATCCACGACCCCGCGTACGGCGGCCTGCTGGCCCGGCGCTACCGCCGCATGCGCGACG
>DASZXM010000914.1:0-9317 GCA_035546415.1 Pseudonocardiaceae bacterium | reverse complement strand
CCGACGTGCTGACGTGCTGCGACAGCCGGCCGTCCGGACCGGTGACGATGCGGGTGCGCAGCGACTGGTGGCGGCACATGATGTAGCACAGCACGGCGGCGGCACCCTCGACGGTCATGCCGGGCGGCGCGGGTGTGCAGTCGCCGATCGGCAGTGAACTGCCGGCGTTCGTCATCGAGTCCCAGATCGAGTACTGGCCCCACGACAGGTCGTCGACCCCGCCGTCGGGCGCCGAGAACGAGACGGGGATCTGCTCGGCCATGTGCGCTCCTGATTCGGTCACGTGACGCCGGCGGCAAATATCCCGCCCGGCCGCGGGCGAACACAAGGATGGCAAAATAATGTGCAATCAATGGCGGCCGTAATCGCGGTACGGTCGCCGGTGTGGAATTGTGCGCCGAGATCGCGCGAATGCTCGCCGACATCGCGGGCGTCGGCACCGTCGGGCCGGACGCGACCCTGGAGGGCGACCTGGCACTGGACAGCCTCGACGTGGCCGCCCTGGCGGCGCGGCTGCGCGACCGGTACGGCGTCGACCTCCTGGCGCACGTGGCGACACTGGACATCGACGCGCTGATCGCGTTCACCGCGGGCGACGTGGCACGCCTGGTGGTCGCATGACGCGCTACCTGTTCGTGTCGCTTCCCCTTGCCGGACACGTGAACCCGGCCTCGGCACTCGCGTCCCACCTGACCGACGTGGCCTGGGCCGGGTCGGAACTGGCGCTGCGACCGATGCTCGGGCCGGACGCCACGATCCTGCCGACGGGCTCGCGGCTGTTCCGCGAACAGGGTGGTTCCGGGCTGGCTTCGGTGCGTTCGCTGTGGACGCGGTTCATCGTGCCGTACGCGAAGTTCGTCCTGCCCGGCGTGGAACGGGCCGTGCGGACGTACCAGCCGGACGTGCTCGTCGTCGACCAGCACGCGGTCGCCGGCGCGCTCGTCGCGCAGCGGCACGGCCTGCCGTGGGCCACGGTGATCTGCTCGGCGATGGAGCTGACCGAACCACTGCGCGGCCTGCCGAAGGTGGCCGCGTGGACCCTGGACCACCTGCGCGCACTGTGGTCGTACGCGGGCCTGCCGCCGGACGAGTTCTTCGACGTCCGCTACTCGCCGTACCTGACGATCGCGCCGACCACGTCCCTGTTGGCCGGCCGGGAGTTCCCGGACCGGGTCCGGCTGGTCGGCCCACTGGTCGCCGACCGGCCCGCGCCGCCGTTCCCGTTCGACCGTCTCGACCCGCACCGCACACGCGTCCTGGTCACCATGGGCACCCTCGCCGACGACCTGGCCACGAACTTCTACCGCCGGGCGATCCCGGCCATCGGCCCGGCACAGGGCATCGTCGTCGCCGACCTGCCCGACGCGCCCGCGGACGTGATCGTGGCGCCGCGCGTGCCGATGCTGCGGCTGCTGCCGCACGTCGACGCGGTCGTCGGCCACGCCGGCATGAACACGACGGTCGAGGCGCTGGCCAACGGCGTGCCCCTGGTGCTCGCGCCGATCCGGCACGACCAGCCGGAGATGGCCCGGCAGGTCGTCGCGGCGGGCGCCGGGGTGCGGGTGAACTTCCGCCGCGCCGGTACGGCCGAACTCGCCGACGCGGTGCGGACCGTGCTCCATGACGTGTCGTACCGGCGTGCGGCGACCCGGATCGCGGAGTCCTTCCGCGACGCGGGCGGCGCCGCCGAAGCGGCAGCCTGCCTGGCCCGACTGCGGCAACCCACGGCATCCGGAGACAGATCGTGATCGAAACCAAGGGACTGCGGAAGTCCTTCCACGTCGGCAAGGGCCGCAAGGCCGTGACGGTGGACGCGGTGCGCGGCGTGGACCTCAAGGTCGGCGACGCCGAGATCTTCGGCTTCCTCGGCCCGAACGGCGCCGGCAAGACGACGACGCTGCGGATGCTCACCACGCTGCTGCGCCCGGACGGCGGTGACGCGGTCATCGCCGGCGCCGACCTGCGACGGGACCCGGCCGCGGTGCGCAGGCTGTCCGGGTACGTGGCACAGGGCGGTGGCACGGTCGGCGAGGCGACGGCCCGCGAGGAACTCGTGCTGCAGGCGCGGATGTACGGCATCGACAAGGCCGAGGCGCAACGGCGTGCGGCGCGGGCACTGGACGCGTTCGAACTGGCCGACTTCGCCGACCGCCGGTGTTCGACGTACTCCGGCGGGCAGCGGCGGCGGGTGGACGTCGCCCTGGGCGTGATCCACCGGCCAACGGTGCTGTTCCTGGACGAGCCGACCGTCGGCCTCGACCCGCAGAGCCGCGCGCACATGTGGGACGAGGTACGGCGGCTGCGCGGCGAGGGCATGACGGTGTTCATCACGACGCACTACCTGGACGAGGCGGACGCGCTGTGCGACCGCATCGCCATCATCGACAACGGCGAGATCGTCGCGGAGGGCACGCCGGACGACCTGAAACACCAGATAGCCGGCGACGTGGTCGAGGTCGCGACCACACCGGAAGCCGAACCGTCACTGGCTGGCTGCGACGTCGTCCGGAAGCTGGAAACCGTGCCGGACAAAGGTTTCCGGCTCTACGTCGACGACAGCGCGGTCGCGATCCCACGGATCATCCGGGTCCTGGACGCCGCTCGTGTCCCGTTCAGCGGCATGGAACTGCACAAACCGAGCCTCGACGACGTGTTCCTCACCAAGACCGGCCGATCCCTCCGGGAGTCCTGACCGTGAAACTGTTGCACGACACCTGGATCGTCTTCCAACGCCAGATGCTGCTCGTGGTCCGCACGCCGATCCGGCTGGTGATCGGCTTCGCGCAGCCCATCTCGTACCTGCTGTTGTTCGCGCCGCTGCTGAAGTCCGCGTTGGGCGCCAGCACGTACGCCGACGCCTACCGTATCTACGTGCCCGGCCTGCTGGTGATCCTCGTGCTGCTGGGCGGCGCGTTCACCGGTTTCGGCCTGCTCAACGAACTGCACACCGGCGTCATCGAACGGTCCAGGGTCACCCCGATCAGCCGCTTCGCGCTCCTGCTCGGCCGGGCGCTCAGCGAGGTCGCCACGCTCATCGGCCAGGCCGTGATCATCACGCTGCTGGCCATCCCGTTCGGCCTCACGGTGCCGATCGGCGACGTCGTGCTCGCCTACGTGATGCTGATCCTGATGGGGCTGATGGCGTCCTCACTGTCGTACGCCGTCGCACTGCTGATCAGGAGCCCCGCCGCACTCGGTCCGATCATCAACACGGTTTCCCAGCCGCTCGCGCTGCTGTCCGGTGTGCTGCTGCCGCTGGCCCTCGCGCCCGGGTGGCTGCTCGCCATCGCCCGCTGGAACCCGTTCTACTGGGCTACCAACGGCACCCGTGCGCTGTTCACCGGCCACCCGGGCGACAACTCGGTCTGGGAGGGCGCGCTGATCCTCGTCGTGCTGGCGACGCTGGCCGTCGTCTGGGCCACCCGGCTGTTCGCGCAACGCGTGCGCTGACAGCGCCATCCCGGCCACCAGCAGCACGGCGGCCAGCCACCACTGGTTGGCGAAGGTCTGCTTGTCGAGCAGGTCGAACGTCATCAGCACCAGGCCGGTGCCGAGCAGCAAACCGCCACCACCCCGGGGGCAGCGGCGCAGTGCCAACACCGTCGCCACGGCCGTGCCGGCCAGCAGGATCGGCAGCCGCCACCCGTCGGGCAGCCACCGCCACAGCGACGTGGTCGGCGCGTTCTCGCCGAGGTAGAAGTCGGCGACGCACGTCCTGAACCGGGTCGGGTCGGCCAGTGCCCACGGCAGTGTGACCGCCGTGCCCACGGCCACCGACACGATCGTGCGCCGCACCCCGAAGTCCTTGTACAGCATCAGGAACGGCAGCAACACGACGGCGTGCTGCTTGTTCGCCAGTGCCACGCCGAGCGCGACGACCGCCAACCACCAGCGGCCCCGGTCGACCGCGACGGCGGTCACGCACAGCGCCAGCAGCAGCATCGGCTCCGTCCACGCCTGCTGCACCACCAGCAGCGTGCACGGCAGGCCGGCCACCAGCAACGCCAGCGCCGGCCCGCGGCGGTGCCGGTTGCGCCGGGCGAGCAGCGCGGCCGACCCGACCACGCACCCGGCCTCCACCCATCGCACGTCCCCGAACAGCCAGCGGCCCGGCGCCGTCAGGAGGAACGTGGTGGGCAGGTAGTTGAAGCACGACGACGTCTCGCCCCTGGGCACGTCCGGGAACCTCATGTCGTATGGATTCCTGTTGTGCAGCAGGCCGTTCGCGACGTCCTGCAGGATGACCCACACGTCGATGCGCGGCGCGCCGCCCGCGATGACCCCGCCGAACACCACGGCCGTCGCGCCGAGCACCCATGGCCACAACCTGGGCCGGACCAGCACCGCCGACCCGGCAGCCACCACGACCGCCCCGCCGACCACGGCCGGCACCAGCCACCCGGCGCGGTTCTGAACGTTCGTCAGCAGCGGTGTCGCCACGACGGTCAGCGGTGTCGCCACGGTGACCGCGACCACGGCCGAGGTGGCGGGCACCGACCGGAACCCGCCCAGCCACACGGATCCGAGCACCACCAGCACGGCGACGACCACCATGGCCAGTGTCCACGGCGCGTAGACGGTGTGCGTCGCGACGACGGCGATGGCCAGCCACGCGCCCACCAATGCTGCCGACGCCGACCATTTCGACATGGAAAACCCCCATTCGGTGTGCCTGGGTTTTCTAGCCGGCCGGCGATCCGGCGCCGATAAGCACGAGTCCTTATCGCGCGTTTATCCCGGTGATCGGATACTGTGCGCACGGCAGGGAGGACGGGGTTCGTGCGGATACTGGTCGCCGAGGACGAACGGTTGCTCGCCGACGCGATCGCCGAGGGACTGCGCAGGCGGTCGATGGCGGTGGACGTCTGCTACGACGGCGACGCGGCGCTGGAGCGGGTCGCGGTGAACAGCTACGACGTGCTGGTGCTGGACCGTGACCTGCCCGGCACGCACGGCGACGACGTGTGCCGGGCCGTCCTCGACGCCGGTGGCGAGACCAGGGTGCTCATGCTCACGGCGGCCACCGGCATCCGGGACCGGGTCGAGGGCCTCGGTCTGGGCGCCGACGAC
Organism: Pseudonocardiaceae bacterium; assembly: GCA_035546415.1. Classification (GTDB taxonomy): domain Bacteria; phylum Actinomycetota; class Actinomycetes; order Mycobacteriales; family Pseudonocardiaceae; genus DATEPR01. Next base: position 4,247 of record DASZXM010000914.1, on the reverse strand, counting down.
TACCTGACCAAGCCGTTCGCGTTCGCCGAACTGGTCGCGCGGGTGCTCGCACTGGGCAGGCGCGCCCGGCCGGCCCTGCCGCCGGTCCTGGAACAGGCGGGCGTGACGCTGGACCGGCCGCGCCACCAGGTGGCCAGGGACGGCAGATTCCTGTCGCTGTCCAAGAAGGAATTCGCGGTGCTGGAAATCATGATGCGTGCCCAGGGGGTCATCGTGAGCGCGGAGGAATTGTTGGAAAAGGCGTGGGACGAGCACGCCGACCCGTTCACGAATTCGGTGCGGATGACGGTGATGACGCTGCGCCGCAAGCTCGGTCAGCCGCCCCTGATCCACACCGTGCCCGGCGTCGGCTACCGGTTCGGTGAGCCGTGAGCCTGCGGGCCAGGATCACCTGGCTGGTCTTCGCCCTGTTCGCGGCCACGGCGATCGTGCTGGTGCCGGTGCTGTACCACGAGTTCCAGGTCAACTTCGTCACCGATGCGCCGCTCCTGCCGTTCATCCTGTACGCGATTCTGATCGTCGGTGTCGCCACCGGGCTGACCTGGCTGGCGATGCGGGAGATCCTGGACCCGCTGCGGACGCTGGCCACCACGGCACGTGAACTGGACACGCGGCAGCTGTCCCGGCGGGTCGAGTTCGCCGGTTCGGCGGGCGAGTTCCACGACCTCGCGACGGCCGTCAACGGCATGCTGGACCGGTTGGCACAGGGCTACGACGGCCAGAGCCGGTTCGCCGCCAACGCGTCCCACGAGCTGCGCACGCCGCTGGCCGTGCAGCGGACGCTCATCGAGGTGGCCATGGAGGCACCGGACGCGAGCGAGGACGTCCGTCGGCTGGGCACGCAGCTACTGCTCACCAACGCCCGCAACGAGCGGCTCATCGAGGGCATGCTGGTGCTCGCCGAGTGCGACCAGGGTCTGAAGGTGACCGTCCCGGTGCGACTGGACACAATGGCCGTACAGGTCCTCGACGACCACCGGCAGCTCGCCGCCGCGCGGGGTGTGACGCTGGAGGGCGAACTGTCCCCGTGCGTGGTGCACGGCGACCCGGTGCTGCTGGAACGACTGCTGACGAACCTCGTGCAGAACGCGATCAAGTACAACGTGCCGGACGGGCACGTGTGGGTGCGGACGACCTCGGTCGCCGAAGGTGACGTGAGCCGGGCACTGTGGGTGCGCAACACCGGTCCGGTGATCCCGGCGGAGATGGTGCCCACGCTGCTGGAACCGTTCCGCCGCATGGCGAGCGAACGCACCGGCATCGCCGGTGGCGCCGGCCTCGGCCTGTCCATCGTGCGTTCGATCGTGGCGGCGCACGGCGGCCGCCTGCACGTCGAGGCCGGCGAGGACGGCGGCCTGGCCGCGGACGTGTCGCTGCCCGGTGGGCGGCCCGACCCGGCGCCGGAGCCCGCCTGACCACAACCCCGGTCGTGACCGCACCGGAGTTTGTGTGCCCCACTCGCGCCCCGCGGCGGTGGTAGTGCCGGGAATCCCGAAGCGGCAGCCGAGGGAGTCGAACCCTGCGCGGCGTATGACGGCGGCGCCCATGACCGGCCCTGACCCTTCGGCGGGCGACGGCTGCCAGTGCTTGACATCGTTATGACGCAGGATGCCCCCGATCCGTTCTGCCGAATCCGGTCACAACACGGTCACAGGGTGGCCACGCGGTGGCTGTTCCGACTGTCCGACCGGGTTTTCTGGCAGCCTGATCGGGATGAGATGGCTGCTGGTCGCGCTGGTGGCCGTGCTCGTGGCGGCCTGCACGGCGCAGCCCGCGCCGCGGCCGGTGGTCGTCGACGGCTGGGAGCAGCTGCCGGCTCCGGCTGCCGGCGCCCGCGTACTGGCGATGGTGCCCGACGGCGACGGCCTGCTCGTGCTGGGCTCGGTGCCCGGGCCGCGGGGTAGGGCGCCCGCCGGGTGGACGACCACCGACGGCCACGTGTGGCGCGCGGTGCCGCTGCGGCCGGCGACGTTCTACGGCAACCAGGCCGAGCTCGTCGCCGCCGGGGTCGCCGGTGGCCGGATCACCGTGCTGGGCCAGGCGTTCGGCGGCGCGCACAGCAATCCGCGGATGACGGTGTGGTCGGGCACGGCGACCGGACTGGCCGAGCACGAGCAGCCGTTCGAGATGTTCGGTGGTCCGCACGCCATCAACGTCAGCGACGACGCCGCCGCGCTGCCCGGTTCGTCCCTGTTGGTCGGTCAGTGGGACGGGCCGACCGGCCGCTACGGCGCCGCCGTGTGGACGTCGCCGGACGGCGGGACGTGGCACCGCGACGCGGACGACCCGGCGCTCGCGTCGGCCCCGGGCGAACAGACCAGCGCCCTGGGCGCGGCCGCCGGACCACCCGGTTTCGTCGTGTCCGGCGACACCCAGCGCGGCTCGGCGCTGGTCCCGCTGCTGTGGACGTCACCGGACGGCCGGGCGTGGCACCGCGTCCCGGTGCCGACGTCGGCGGGGAACGGTGTCGAGGCGGACCGCGTCGCGTGCGACGGAACCGGTTGTGTCCTGGCGGGTTCCGCGGTCAGCGGCACGTGGCAGGCGCTGTGCTGGCCGGTGACCCGCGGCACGACCGTGGGCCCGGCGCGGCGCGGTCCCACCGGCGGCACGCTCCAGGTGTCACAGATCCTGTTGCACGGCAACGATGTCTACGACGCACTGCGAGTCGACGACACCGGCCGTCTGGAACACCTGGACCGTGACTGCACACACTGGAGCGACGTCCCGCTGCCGGTCCGGTCGGCGGAGATCCGCGTCGGCACCCTCGCCTCCGGTGTGCTCCTGGCCACCACCGATCCCGCCGGCAGCCGTCTCTGGCTGCGTCGCTGACCCGGCGCTGGCCTGCGGCGCGGCGCGTGTCCGGCAACCGAGGGTAACGTCGCCGGCATGCGGTTCGGCCTGATCATGTACCCCACGCACAGTGCGATCGACCCGGTCGCGCTGGGTCGGGCCGCCGAAGAGCGCGATTTCGAGTCGCTGTTCTTCCCGGAGCACACGCACATTCCGACGAACAGCCGTAGACCGGGCACGCAGGGTGAGCGGCTGGAGGGGTACGCGCACGCGTACGACCCGTTCGTCGCGCTGAGCATGGTCGCCGCGACCACCACCCGACTGAAGCTCGGCACCGGTGTCTGCCTTGTGGTGCAACGCGATCCGATCGTCACCGCCAAGGAGGTGGCCAGCCTGGACCGCCTGTCCGGCGGGCGGATGCTGTTCGGCGTGGGCGCCGGGTGGAACCGGGAGGAGACGGCCAACCACGGCGTCGCCCCGGGCGACCGGATGGCCGTGCTCGCCGAGCGGGTGCACGCGATGCGGGAGATCTGGACCCACGACGTGGCGTCGTTCCACGGCCGGTACGTGAACTTCGACCCGATCTGGTCGTGGCCCAAGCCCCTCACCCAGCCGTATCCGCCGATCCTGGTGGGCGGCAACGGTCCCGCCGTGGAGGACCGGGTGCTGGACTTCGGTGACGAATGGTTCCCGCAGGGCGTCACGCGGGACAACGTGGGCGCGTTCGCGCGCCGGGCGGCCGCGTTGCAGCGGCGGGCAGGCGAACTGGGCCGCGGGCCGGTGCCGATCACGCTGATGGGCGCGCAGCCGCACCCGATCTCCATCGAGGCGTACGAGGCCGTCGGGATCACCCGCTGCCTGTTCGTACTGCCGGAACAGGGGCCGGAGAAGGTGCTGCCCACCCTGGACCGGCTGGCTGACGTCGTGGCCGAGATGAAGCTGGGCTGAACGGGCCGGTGGGCGCCCACCACCGGCCCGTCCCCGCGGCTACGACCACTCCGCGCCGCGCCTCCGGATCACGTCACTCATCACGCACTCCCCCTGTCCTGGCGGTGCCCCCGCACCGCTTCCTCACACGAGGGAGGAGCGCAACACTCCACGCCACGGACATCCATCACCCGTTTGGCCTAGAATTGGCGGGCGCCGCGGACTTCGTTCCTACCCAGGGTGTGATCCACCACGCGGGTCGTTACGCCGGGTCCTGGCATGACCACTCAGCGGGTATGGGTACTGTCACCCAATCCATGCCCCGCCCCTTAGGAAGAGGAGCCAGTGCAGGAGCGACTCTGGTTCTCGCTGCTCGGACCCGTGCGGGCGTGGCGAGGGCCGGACGAGGTGGATCTCGGCTCTCCCCAACAGCGGGCGGCACTGGCCGCGTTGCTGCTGCGGGAGGGTGCGCAGGCGTCGGTCGACGAGCTGATCGACGCCGTGTGGGGCGAGGATGCGCCGCGCTCGGC
>DASZXM010000913.1:0-9498 GCA_035546415.1 Pseudonocardiaceae bacterium | reverse complement strand
GCCCGGTGGGTGGTGAGGTGAGAGTCGGCTCGCCTTGCCACCCACGGTGCGTTAAGGCAACAGAGCCCAACACAATCACTGTTCGAATGTGTAGACTTTTGATGTATTCGCCGGTCAGTTTGGGGAACCGCCTCGGCTGACGGCGGGAGGGATTAGGTGTCACGTGCTCGCGCGGCAGCGTCAGTCAGTGATCCTGGACGAGGTGCGGCGCACCGGTGCGGTGCGCGTCAGCGACCTGGTGGAGCGCCTCGGCGTCTCCGACATGACGGTCCGGCGTGACCTGGACGTGCTGGCCGCCAGAGGCCTGGTGGAGAAGGTCTACGGCGGCGCGACGTCGGTCGCCGGCCGCAGCGTCGACGAGCCCGGCTTCGAGGCCAAGTCCGTCCGGCAACTGCCGGAGAAGGAAGCCATCGCCCAGCAGGCCGCCACGCTCGTGCGGCCGGGTACCGCGATCGGCCTGTCCGCCGGCACCACCACATGGACCCTGGCCAGATTCCTGTCCGACGTGCCCGACCTGACCGTCGTCACCAACTCCATCCGCGTCGCCGACGTGCTGCGCCAGGGCGGCCGCACCGATCGCACCGTCGTGCTGACCGGTGGCGTGCGCACCCCGTCGGACGCGCTCGTCGGCCCCGTCGCCGTGCAGGCACTGCGCACACTGCACCTGGATGTGGTGTTCCTCGGTGTGCACGGGGTGGCGCAGCGGTCCGGCTTCACCACGCCGAACCTGAACGAGAGCGAGACCAACCGGGCGTTCGTGGAGGCCGCCGGTCGGCTGGTCGTGGTCGCCGACCACACCAAGTGGGGTGTCGTGGGCATCTCCACCATCGCCGCGCTGGACGAGGCCGACGTGCTGATCATGGATGACGGTCTGGCGGCGGACGCCCGCGAGACGCTGACCGACGAGGTCGGCGAGCTGGTGGTCGCGCCCGTGCGCGGGCGGCGGGAGGAGACCGCGTGAACGAGCTGGTCCGTGTCGTCGGCTGGGAGGGCGCGTGAGGAGGTCGGTACGGCAGCTCGCCGACGGGCGGGAGATCATCTACTTCGACGACACACCCGACGCTCCGGAACGCACGGCGCGCGACACCAGGGACCTCCCGGCGCAGGCACCGCACTCGGAGATCCGCCGCGACCCGCTGACCGGTGAATGGGTCGGCATGGCGGCCCACCGCCAGACGCGGACGTACCTGCCGCCCGCCGACCTGTGCCCGCTGGACCCGAGCGGCCCCGGCAGGCCCACCGAGATCCCCGAGTCGTCGTACGACGTCGTCGTGTTCGAGAACCGGTTCCCGTCGTTCGCGCGGTCGGTGCCGGACACCCCGCCGACCGTCGAGGGCATGCCGATGGTGCCGCTCGCGCCCGGCCGGGGGCGCTGCGAGGTGGTGTGCTTCACCGCCGACCACGACAGCTCGTTCCGCCAGTTGCCGCCGTCGCGGGTACGCACGGTGATGGACGTGTGGGCGGACCGCACCCTGGAACTGGGCCGGATGCCCGGCATCGAGCAGGTCTTCCCGTTCGAGAACCGCGGCGAGGAGATCGGTGTCACGCTGCACCATCCGCACGGCCAGATCTACGGCTATCCGTTCGTCACACCGCGCACCGAGCGGATGCTCGCCGAGGCCCGTGAGTACCACGCGGTGCACGGCCGCCCGGTGATGGGCGACGTCCTGGCCGCGGAGCGGTCGGCCGGCCGCAGGGTGATCGCCACGGGCGACCACTGGACGGCGTTCGTGCCGGCAGCCGCGCGCTGGCCGGTCGAGGTGCACATGGTGCCGCACCGCCAGGTGCCCGACCTGCCGGCGCTGACCGGCGAGGAGCGGGACGGATTCGCCGAGCTGTACCTGCGGGTCCTGCACATGCTCGACGCGCTGTACGACCGGCCGCTGCCCTACATCGCGGCGTGGCACCAGGCACCGGTGCGCGTGGGCCGCGACCTGTCGTGGCTGCACCTGGAGGTGTTCTCCGTGCTGCGCACGGCGGACAAGCTCAAGTACCTGGCCGGCTCGGAGTCGGGCATGGGCGTGTGGATCAACGACGTGCGGCCCGAACAGGTCGCCGATCGGTTGCGCGCCAACGATCCTGTGCTTGTTCACTGAATGGTCTCAGCGTGTTCTCAGGCGGATGGCGCAGAGTAGTCACATGACCGAGAACTACCCGGGCGCCGCGGGCGGTCCGGCGGACGGACCGGACCGTCCCACGGACGCGACCCCGCCGCCGGCCGCGGAAACGGTGTCGAACCCGGTCCTCGAACCGGATGCGAACCCGAACCCGGCGCCGCCTGCTCGGACGGCGTCGTACGGGGTTCCGCCCGCGGGCGAGACGGTGTCGCAGCCGGTTTCGTCGGCCGGCGAGACGGTCGCGCATCCGGGCCCGTCGCAGTCCGCGCCGATGCCGGTCGCGCACGTGCCGGCCAGTTCCTGGTCCCCGCTCGGACAGCAGTCCGGCGGCGGGTCGAGCACCGGCCCACAGCCGATGACCCCGGTCCACCAGTCCGGCTACCAGCCGACGAATCCCACGTACCCCGGCTACCAGCCGCCAGGCGGCCCGCCGACCGGTCCCATCACGTACCCGCTGGGCGGCCTGCCGCCCGACCCGCCGCGGCGGCGCATCGGGGCGGGCGTGATCGCCGGGATCGCCGCGCTGGCACTCGTGGTGGGCGGCCTGGCCGGCGGTCTGGGCGGCTACCTGGTCGCCGGCCGGAGCGACGACGCCGGCCTCAGCGCGCTCGAGCAGCAGGCACCGGCCAGCCAGACGTCCAACGCGCCGCCCGGCAGTGCGCAGGCCGTGGCGAACAAGGTCCTGCCGGTCGTGGTCACGATCGCGGCCGAGTTCCAGGCGCAGGGCGACGTCAACGGGGACACCGGTTCCGGCGTCATCATCAGCTCCAACGGCGACATCCTGACCAACAACCACGTCATCGCCGAGGCCGCCAACGGTGGGCACATCCAGGTGATCTTCGCCAGCGGCCGGACCGTCGACGCGACCGTCGTCGGCCGCGACCCGACCACCGACATCGCGGTGATCAAGGCCCAGGGCGTGAGCGGCCTGCCGATCGCGCAGCTCGGCCGGTCCGACGACCTGGCCGTCGGGCAGAACGTCGTGGCCATCGGCGCGCCGTTCGCGCTGTCCGGCACCGTGACGTCCGGCATCATCAGCTCGCTGCACCGTCCCACCGAGGCCGGTGACGGCAGCGACGCCAGTCAGACCACCGTGCTGGACGCCATCCAGACCGACGCGCCGATCAACCCGGGCAACTCCGGTGGCCCGCTGGTGAACATGCAGGGCCAGGTCATCGGCATCAACTCCGCGATCTACTCGCCGCAGTCGAGCAACTCGCAGAGCCAGGGCGGCAACGTCGGCATCGGCTTCGCCATCCCGATCAACCAGGCCAAGCGCACGGCCGACGAGATCGTGCGGACCGGCTTCGCCACGCAGACCCTGCTGGGCGTGAAGGTCGAGGACAACACGCCGACGCAGGGCGGCCAGCCGAGCATTCTGCCCAACGGCGCCCTGATCACCCAGGTCACCGCGGGCGGCCCGGCGGACAAGGCGGGCCTGAAGGCAGGCTCCGTCGTGGTGAAGGCGGACGGCCGGCAGGTGACCAGCTCCGACGGCCTGGTCGCGGCCGTGCACGCCGCCGCGCCCGGCGACAAGATGACGCTGACGATGAGCAACGGCAGCACGGTCACCGTCACGCTCGGCGGCCAGACCGTCCACCCGAGCTAGGCCACACCCCGCGGATCACCGACCGGCACCGCCGCGGTGATCCGCGGGGCGCGTGCAGCCACAGCCCCACCGGACCCGTGGCGACGGGAAGTCCCCGCGGGTCACACTTCCTTACGCCCTGGCCAATTCCGCGAACCACCGCCCAGCGACACCCGCCGTCTCCCGCACCCGCAACCCGGCTGCGCCAGCGGGCCCGCCCACGGCGTCCACCGCCAGCCGCGCCCACGGGAACCAGCCGCCGCGGTCCAGCCGGGCCGCCTCCCGCCGCAGCCCTGTCCCCGGCGGGTCGAGTTCGACCAGCGCGGTGCCCGTCTTCGCCAGCAGCGCGGCGATCCGGCTCAGCAGCGCGGTCGGGTCACCGCCGATGCCGACGTTGCCGTCGGCCAACAGCACGTGCCGCCACCGGCCCTCCCCGGGGATGCGGCCGAACACGTCCGCGCACAACGCCGGTGCGCCGCGCAGCCGGGTCAGTTCCACGGCCACCGGCGAGATGTCCACGCCGAGCGCTGGAATCCCGCGCTCGGCCAGCGCCGTCGTCAACCGGCCCGGCCCGCAACCGACATCCAGCGTGTGGGCCGTGCAGCGGTCCAGCAGCATGCTGTCGAACGCGTCCGGTGGCGCGTGCCACCGGGCCACTCCCACGGCCACGGCGCCCAAGGCGGCCGCGAACCGACTGTCCGGGATGGACTGTGCCACCTCGCAGGCAGTCTCGATAGTATCCACATCGGACAGTGTCTCGGTGATCATCGCGTCGGTTCCCCGACGCGCCAGCGCGGCCAGCGTCCGGGCCGCCGTGTCCCCACGGGACATCGGCACGTCCCGCAGTGCGGCGGCGCGGTGCGGATCGCGCAGCCCGAGCGCCCACCAGCCACCGTCCTCGGCCGGCCCGAGCACCACGTCGCCGTCGGCCAACAGCGCCGCCGTGCCCGCCAACAGCTCCGGCGTCACCTGAGGGGTGTCCATGCCGATCTGCACGATCGGCAGGCCGGGACACCGCTGCGCCGCGTCGGCGTGCGCGTTGGCCAACCGGGCGGCGAAACCGTCGCCGCGCTGTTCGATCACGGTCGTTCCGGTCAGCGCGGCACGCAGTTCGTCCGCGTCACACGCGCGGTCCAGGTCACCGGTGAGCGCCACGACCGGCACCGCCCGCGGTGTCGCCCGCGCGGCCGTCAACGTGTCCAGCAGCGCCGCCGCCGCGATCGCCGCGGCCTGTCGCGGTGTGGCGGGCGGCGTCAGCCGGGTCTTCGCCAGGCCGGGCACGGGTGCCTTCGCCACCACCAGCAGACAGAACCGTTCGTCGCGGCGCTGCCTGGGCAGGGTGTGCCGCCGCCGGTCCGGGAAGCTCCACCGGATCACCGCCACACCCCCGCCATGTCCCGCACGGCCCGCGCGGTGCCCCGCACCGAGCCGGACACCTTGGACTTCGTGCCCGCCGTCCGCGGCCGGTACGCCACGTCGATCTCCACGACGCGCCACCGCGCGTCCGCGGCGCGCAGCAGCAGTTCCAGCGGATAGCCGAAACCACGGTCCTGAACGCCCAGCGCGAGCAGGTCGTCCCGGCGGAACGCCCTGGCCGGCCCGATGTCCCGCACCCGCAGTCCCTTGCGCCGCAGCATCGCGGCGAGCACGGCGTTGCCGGCCCGCGCGTGCCACGGCCACGCGCCCGCACCGACCGGAACCCGCCTGCCCATCGCGAGATCCGCGTCACCCGCGCTGATCCGGTCGACCAGCAGGGGAAGCGCGTTCGGGTCCAGGGAGCCGTCCGCGTCCAGCACACACACGATGTCGCTGGTCGCGACCTCGACACCGGTGTGCACGGCCGCCCCGTATCCCCGACGGGGCTCCCGCACGACCAGTGCGCCGAGTTCGGCGGCGATCTCCGGCGATCCGTCCTTCGACCCGTTGTCCACCACGATGGCCCGATACCCCGCCGGCAACGCGCCCAGCACGCCCGGCAGGGCGGCGGCCTCGTCCAGACACGGCAGCACAACGTCCACAGTGGTTCGGTTGCAGTCCACGAACATCAAGTTATGGCGAGATGTGTGCAGGGAAAACCCTTGTGCGGCTTACCAAAATATGACACCGGAGTAGGTGTTACGAAGTTCTGACGGATCACCGTCCCGTCGCGCGGAGGTGCGGCCGGCCGACTACGGTCGTCCGGTGGCCTCGCGCAGCGACCTGTCCGTCCTCGCCCTGCCCGAGTTGGCGCCGGCCGACGACCGTCCCCGGGAGCGAGGCGTCCGCGCCGACCTCGTCGCGGGCGTCCTGGCGTTGGCGCTCGTGGCAGCGGCCGCCCTGGCGATCTGGTGGTTGCACTGGTACAGCCTCGGCCGGATCTTCGCGTGGGCACCGCCGCTGTTCGGACACATCGTCCCGCACGTCGGCCCCGGCACCCCGGTGGTGCTGGTGCTCGCGGTGCTCGTCGTGGCCAGGGGGCCCGAGGTGGCCGACCGGCTGACCTGGCGGTCGCTGTGCCTCGCCGGCTACGCGGCGGCGGTGGTGTGGACGTTCGGGCTGGCCATGATCGACGGCTGGCAGGTCGGCCTCGCCGGCCAGTTCACCAGCTCCGACCAGTACCTGCTGGACGTGCCGAGGGTCACCGACATCGGCACGATGCTGCACACGTTCACCAGTCACATCCTCACCGGCCACCCCGGCCACTGGATCACCCAGGTGTCCGGCCACCCGCCGGGCGCGCTGCTGGTGTTCGTGTGGCTGGACCGGCTCGGCCTGCACGGCGGCGGCTGGGCCGGCATGACGTGCCTGCTGGTCGGCTGCCTGGCCGCGGTGGCGGTCCCGGCGACGATCCGGGCACTGGGTGACGAGCGCGCCGCCCGCGCGGTCGTGCCGTTCACCGTGCTGTTCCCCGGCGCGATCTGCCTCGGCGTGTCGGCGGACGGCCTGTTCACCGGTGTCACGGCGGTCGGCGTGCTGCTGCTGGCGCTGCGGGACGACGACCGGCCGGTGGTCAGCGGGCTGTCGTCGCTGGCCGGTGGCGTGCTGCTGGGCTTCGGGATGTTTCTGTCCTACGGCCTGGTGCTGCTGGCGCCGGTGGCGGTCGTGGTGTGCGTGCTGCGCCGGAACTGGTGGGGCATCGCCTTCGCCGTCGTCGGCGCGCTGCTGGTGGTGGCGGTGTTCGCCGCGTACGGCTTCTGGTGGCTGGACGGCTACCAACTGGTGATCCAGCGCTACTACCAGGACCTGGGCCGCACACGACCGTACGACTACTGGGTGTGGGCCAACCTGGCCGCGCTCGTCGTGGCCACGGGCCCCCTGATCGGCCCCGGCCTGCGCAGAGCGTTCCTGGACCCGATCCGCGAGCGCCGGCTGCGCCCGGTGGCCGGCCTGGTGCTGGCGGCGGCGCTGGCGATCGCGGTGGCGGACAAGTCCGGACTGTCGAAGGCGGAGGTGGAGCGGATATGGCTACCGTTCGGAGTGTGGCTGACGTCGGCCGCGGCGCTGCTGCCCGTGGTGTCCCGCCGATGGTGGCTCGCAGGGCAGGCGGTGACGGCGCTCGTGGTCGGGCACCTGGTGCTGACGAAGTGGTGAGGCCGATGGGGCGCGAGAAACGGGTTCTGGTCGTCGACGACGACATCAACGTGCGGGACGTGCTGCGCCGGTACCTGGAGAACGCCGGCTACCGCGTGGCCCTGGCCGACACCGGCGAGGACGCGCTGCGCCTGGCCGAGACCGTGGAACCCGACCTGGTCGTGCTGGACCTGATGCTGCCCGGCATCGACGGCTTCGAGGTCTGCCGGCGGCTGCGCCAGCGCGGCCCGGTGCCCGTGGTGATGCTCACGGCCCGCGGCGAGGAGGACGACCGGATCGCCGGCCTGCAGTTGGGTGCGGACGACTACGTGGCCAAGCCGTTCTCGCCGCGCGAACTGGTGCTGCGGGTCACGTCGGTCCTGCGCCGGGCCAACGCGGAACCGGCCCCGACCCGCGAGGAACTCGTCGACGGCGATTTGGTGATCGATGTCACAGCCCGCCGTGCCAGTCGCAACGGAAACCCCCTGTCGCTGACCACCCGCGAGTTCGACCTGCTGGAGTTCCTGATCAACCACGCCGGTACGGCGTTCACCCGCGCGGAGCTGCTGTCCCGGGTGTGGGGGTGGGACTTCGGCGACCAGTCCACGGTCACCGTGCACGTGCGCCGGCTGCGGGAGAAGGTCGAACAGGACCCGGCCCGCCCGTCCCGCATCGCCACCGTGTGGGGTGTCGGCTACCGCTACGACAAGGTCGGCTGATCCCATGCCCGCCGGTTTGGTTGGCTGATAGCCGTGTGGTCCGATCTGCTCGACATCGCGCCGTACGTGTTGGCGTTCGCCCTGCCCATCGCGCTGCTCGGCGTGATCGTGCTGCGCGTGTTGGGGGAGCGGTCCCTCGTCGCGACGATGACGGTGCTCGTACTGGTGCCGCTGTTCGCTGAACTGTCCGGCGTACTGGGCGTGAGCAAGTTCATGTTCAACCCGATTCTGAACACGGCACTGCTGGTGTGCCTGACGACAGCGGTCATCACGGTACCCACGGCGGTGCTGCTGGGCAGGGCGATCGCGCGCCGCAGCGTGTGGGAACGACAGGCCCGCGACCGCGAACGCGCCGCGGAGGCGGCCCGCCGCGAACTGGTCGCGTGGATCAGCCACGACCTGCGCACCCCGCTGGCCGGCATCCGCGCGATGGCGGAAGCCCTGGCGGACGGCCTGGTCGGCCCGGGTGAGGTGCACAGTTACGCGGGTCGCATCAGCAACGAGTCGACCCGCCTGTCCGGGATGGTCGACGACCTCTTCGAACTCTCCAAGATCACGGCGGGCGCCCTCCGCCTGACCCTCTCGGCGGTCCCCCTGCGCGACGTCGTCAGCGACTCGGTCGCGGCGGCACTCCCGGTCGCCCGCCGCAAACACGTCCGGGTCTACGCGGACGTCCGCGCCTGGCCGGTCGTCCTGGGCAGCGACCCGGAACTGGCCAGAATCGTCCGCAACCTGCTGTCCAACGCCATCCGCCACACCCCGCCGGACGGCTCGGTCATGGTCGGCCTGGGAGTCATCGGCGACGAGGCGTTGCTGCACGTCGACGACGCCTGCGGCGGCATCCCCGAACACGAACTCAGCCGAGTCTTCGACGTCGCCTTCCGCGGCACGGCGGCCAGAATGCCCGGCGGCCACCCGGAGGAACCGGCAGGCGCCGGCCTGGGCCTGGCCATCGCGCGCGGCCTGGTGGAAGCGCACAAGGGCAAGATCAATGCCCGCAACCACGGCCCAGGCTGCCGCTTCGAGGTCCGCCTCCCCCTGGTCCCCGCAATGAACCGCTGACCGCCTGAGTCAGCACGGCCAGCCGGCCGAGGCTGCGCCCTGCCCTGTGTGGGCTGCCGGCGGCTGGCGACTCGCCCTACGCGCGCGGCCGGGACCGGCGGCGCGACTCGGGCCGTCTGCCGCCTACCGCCTACCGCCTGCGGCGTGGGCGTCGGCCGGGTCAGCTGACGGCTGCCGGTTCGCGCAGCGGGTCCGTGGCGAAGGCCTTGACGCCGTCGGCGAAGGACATGGTCGCCGTGAAGCCCAGCAGTTCTCGCGCACGCGCCGGGTCGGCCACGACGTGGGGGACGACCGCGGGCCGTGCGCCACCGACGATCCGCGGTGCCGGGCCACCGAACGCGCCGGCCAGTTCGGTTGCCAGTTCGCCGACCGTGTGCGGTTCGCCGCTGCACACGTTGACCGGGGCCAGCGTGCCGGCCGGCATCGTCGTCTCCAGGGCCAGGACGTTCGCGCGGGCCACGTC
>DASZXM010000912.1:0-6202 GCA_035546415.1 Pseudonocardiaceae bacterium | reverse complement strand
GTAGCCGTGACCGGCCAGATGAGCGACGGCCGGCAACCGCAGCAGTTCGACGGCCGCCGCCTCCAGCGCGGACACCGGCTGGCCGGTGAACTGCTTCGCCGCCAACTCCGCCAGCGCTGCCCGCTCAGTCGGCGCGGACAGCACGTCCAGCGAGATCCGGTGCGACAGCACACCGTCCTCCACATCGTGCACGGAGTATGCGACGTCGTCCGACCAGTCCATGACCTGCGCCTCAACGCAACGCCGGCCGTCCGGAGCGCCCTCCCGCAACCACCGGAACACCGGCAGGTCGTCGGCGTACACGCCGAACTTCACCGTCCCCGCCCGCCGCGGCCACGGGTACTTGCACGACGCGTCCAGGCACGCCCGGGTCAGGTTCAGCCCGTGACTCACCCCGTCGACCCGCACCTTCGGCTCCAGCCGGGTGAGAATTCGCAGCGTCTGCGCGTTGCCCTCGAACCCGCCGCACGAACCGGCCAACTCGTTCAACGCCCGCTCACCGTTGTGGCCGAACGGCGGATGCCCGATGTCGTGCGCCAGGCCCGCGGTGTCCACCACATCCGGGTCGGCGCCGAGATCCTCGCCGATCCCCCGGCCGATCTGCGCCACCTCCAGGGAATGGGTCAGCCGGGTCCGGGGCACGTCGCCCTCACCGGGACCGACCACCTGGGTCTTGCCCGCCAACCTGCGCAGCGCCGCCGAGTGCAGCACCCGCGCCCGGTCCCGCGCGAACGGGGTGCGCCTGTCCGGACCGGCGCCCGGCAGCGCACCCACCTTGTCCGGTTCGACCGCCGGCCGCTGCCGGTCGTGCTCGGAGTACCCGGGAGTCACCGGGCCAGCCTACGGTCAGCCCACGCCCGCGCCGATGTCGTCGGCAGGCGCCCGCGTCACCCGGTAGAACAGCAGCGCCGCCGTCTCCCGGAAGATGTAGCGCATCTGCGTCGACCTGGTCTGCACGGCCGGCCCACTGTGTGTGGGCGAGGTCCACGCGTCGATCCCGGAGTCCTCGGCCATCGTCTCCGACCGGAACATGTGCCACGGGTCGCTGACCAGCACGGCGGTGTGCCAGCCGTGCTGACGCAGGATCCCCGCTGCCGCCTGCAGGCTGGTCAGCGTGTCGTTGCCGGTGTTCACCTCGGTGATCCGGTCGGCCGGCACGCCGTTGCGGGCCAGGTACATGTCGCCGGCCTGCGCCTCGGTGTAGCGGTCCTTCGGCTTGCGGCCGCCCACGGTCACGATGTGACTGGCAACGCCCTCGTCGTACAGCGTCTTCGCGTGGTTGAGCCGCGCCTGCAGGATCGACGACGGGTCACCGTTGTACTGCGCGGCGCCCAGCACCAGGATCACGTCGGCGTGCGCGCGGTCGTCGACGCGCGCGTACTGCCAGATTCGGAACGCGGAACCGCCGACCAGCAACACGAACACCAGGGCCGCCGCGATCAGCCCGCGCACCAGCCAACGGCGCAACGTCGACCACAGAGCGGAGCCAGGCACGCACCAATGGTGTCAGAACGCCGGTATGCCCCTACAGCCAGCCGCAGTCCTCCGCGATGCGCGCGGCCTCCGCCCTGGTGCGCGCGCCGGTCTTGCCGATCGCCGACGACAGGTGGTTGCGCACGGTGCCCTCGGACAGGTGCAGCGCCTTGGACACGTCGGCCACCGTGCCGCCGTCGCGGGCCGCACACAGCACGTCGCGCTCCCGGTCGGTCAGTGGGCTGGCGCCCTTGGCCAGCGACTCCGCGGCCAGCGCCGGATCGACGACCCGCAGGCCGCTGTGCACCCGGCGCACCGCGTCAACCAGCTGTTCCGGCGGCGCGTCCTTCACCACGAACCCGACCGCGCCGGCCGCCATCGCCCTGGACAGGTAGCCGGGCCTGCCGAACGTCGTGCACACCACCACCCGGCAGCCGGGCATGCTGTCCCGCAGCTCGGCGGCCGCCGTCAGGCCGTCCTTGCCGGGCATCTGCACGTCCAGCAGCGCCACGTCCGGGTTGGTCTGTTTCGCCGCCGGCACCACCTCGTCGCCGGAACCGACCTCGGCCACGACCTCGATGTCCGCCTCCAGGTTGAGCATCGCCGACAGGGCGCCACGGACCAACGCCTGGTCGTCGGCCAGCAGAACCCGGATCACGCGAGCCCCACGGCCGGTTTCGCGACCATCCCGGGTGCTTGTTCCTCGGTTGCCGGCTTGCCCGTCGGCGGGCGGTGCACGCTCACCCGGAGCATGAAACCACCCTCCGGCAGCGGGCCGGCATCCAGCGTCCCGTCGACAGCGGCGACCCGTTCGGCCAGGCCGGACAGGCCGTGCCCGCCACCGCTGGTCCGCGACGACGTGACCTGCGCCGCCGCGGTGCGCCCGTTGTCCCGCACCTCCAGCCACATGTCACCGAGCCGGACCTCGCAGCGGCTGGCGTTGCTGTGCCGGATGACGTTGGTCACGCCCTCCCGCAGCACGTAGGCGAACGTCTCCTGCAGCCCGGCCGTCACGTTGTCCACGGCCCTGGGCAGGTCGGCCGCGATGCCGGCCGCGGACAGCGCGGCACGGGCGCCGACCAGTTCGGCGGGCAACGACGCCGTGCGGTAGCCGGACACCGTGGCCCGCACGTCCGTCATCGCCTGTCGGGCCAGTTCCTCGACGTCCCGGACCTCGTCGATCGCCCGCTGCCGGTCGGTCGAACTCTCCAGCACCCGCCGCGCCAGGCCGGCCTTCACGGTGATCGTGGTGAGGCTGTGGCCGAGGACGTCGTGCAGGTCCCGGGCCAGCCGGGACCGCTCCTCGGCCACCGCGAGCCGCGCCATCTTGCCCTGAGTGGCCCGCAGCTCGCGGACCGTCCGGATCAGGCCGCCGAACGCCATCATCGCCAGTGTCAGCACCACCAGGATCGCCGCGCTGTCCCAGTCGGCCGTGCCGGCGACCACCTTGGTGGCGATCAGCACCGAGAGGGCGGCGCCCAAGCCGAGGCCGATCCCGACGAACGCGGGCAGGATGAAGATCGCCGGCGACACCATGTACGTGAAGTAGGTCAACATCTCCGGGCCGAGGACGAACGACATCCCGATCGGGTACGCGGCCAGCCAGGCGATCATCAGCACCCGCACCAGCCGAGACCGGTTCGTGCGCTGCGCCACCACGAAGAGGTAGCTCAACGCGAAGACCACCGACGCGGTCAGCACCAGGACGAGCTGCCAGCGCGGACGGCTCGGGTTGAACGCCTCGCTGATCGGCTGGGCCAGGTAGAACAGGAACACCCCGGGCCACAGGACCGCGCTGATCCGCTCCTTCACCGTCCGGTCCGGCTGGTCGTTCTGGAAGCTCCAGTCGGGCCACGCCCAGCCATCGAACTTCGGTTCGTCGTTCACGTCTCGACCTCCGACCTACATTGTGGCCTGTTCTCGTCAGACCCGGGCGCTGTCCCGCTGGTAGCGCCGCACCACCGCGAACGCGAACACCACGGTCCAGCCGGCCAACCAGAGCGCCGCCTTACCGATGTCGGTGTTGCCCAGCAGCGCCCCGTGCCCCACGTCGGCCAGCCAGTAGCTGGGCAGGACCTTCGCGATGTTGGCGATCCAGTTCGGGAACACCTGGACCGGGATGAGAACGCCACCCAGGAAGCCCAGCACGATCATCAGGCCGCTGGTGAACACCTGCATCGTCTCCGACGTGGCCAGTTGGCCGACCAGCAGTCCGAGCACGGCGAACGGGATCGTGGCCACCCACACCCCGAGCACCACCTGCACCCAGCCGGCCGCGCTCAGGTGCACGTGTTCCAGCAGGACGCCGACCAGCGCGACCAGCAGAATCGGCGGCAGGGCCACCAACGTACCGACGGCGCCCTTCGCGACCAGGTAGCCCATCGGCTTCAACGGCGTCAGCCGCAGTTGACGCTGCCAGCCGGCGGCCCGCTCCACGGCCGTACGGGCGCCGGTGTTCATCGCGGCCATGAACGCGCCGAACGCGGACATGCTGACCATCAGGTAGGCCGCGTAGCTGGCCGTGCTGCCCGGCACGTCGCCCTTGCCGAACGCTCCGACGTCGATCACGAAGATCACCACGGGGAACACCATGGTGAACATCAGGAATCTCGGGTTGCGCAGTGCGCGCTTGGCCTCCAGACCCAGGTACGCGGTCTTCATCGGGTTGCCTCCTCGTGGTCACCGGTCAGCGCGAGGAACGCCTCCTCCAGGCCGACGGCCCTGATCTCGATGTCGTGTGCGGCCGGATAGCCGGCCACCAGCGCCCGCACCGCGGCGTCGGAGTCGACGCAGTCCAGTTCCACCCGCTCCCCGCGCAGGTCGGCCCCTCGCACACCGGGCAGTTGCAGCATGGCCTGCTCGGTCACGCCCGGTACCTGGGCGGTGAGCGTGCGGCCGGACACCGCCGAGCGCACCTCGGCGACCGACCCGTCGGCGATGATCCGGCCGGCGCGCATCAGCACGACGCGGTCGGCGAACTCCTCGGCCTCGTCCAGGTAGTGGGTCGCGAACAGCACGGTCTTGCCGGCGTCGGTGAACTCCTGCATCGACTGCCAGAACTCGCGCCGGGTCGCCACGTCCATCGCGGACGTCGGCTCGTCCAGCACCAGCAGATGCGGGTCGCACACCAGCGCGACGGCGAACCGGACGCGCTGCTTCTGGCCGCCGGACAGCCTGGTGCCGCGGCGGTTCGCCAGGTCTTCGACGCCTGCCCTGCGCAGTGCCTCGGCGACCGGCATCGGGTTGCGGTGCAGCGAGGCGATCATCGCGACCGTCTCCCCGACGGTCGCGTCCTCCAACAGCGACCCCTCCTGCAACATCGCGCCGACCGTGCCGGACTCCACCGCCTGGTGCGGTGCCTGGCCGAAGATCCGGCTCTCACCCGCGTCGGGCCGGGTCAGCCCGAGCAGCATGTCCACCGTCGTCGACTTCCCGGCGCCGTTCGGCCCGAGCAGTGCGACCACCTCGCCCGGCGCGATCACCAGGTCGACCCCGGCCACCGCGTGGACGTCCCCATAACGCTTGCGCAGCCCCTGCAGGCTGACCGCGGCCCCGGCAGCGACCTCGGCGCGGCCGGGAGCCTCCGTGGATCCCCTCGTCTCGTTCATGAAATCGATCATGCCGAGAAAAGGGTCCGAAGGTGCAGGCCACGCGTCACGAAGTCGGCATGACAAGTGTCAGGGCCACCAAACGGGTGGCATCGGACGAAACGGCCTGCGACGATCCCAGCATGCCCGCTGACCACCCGACCATCCTGGCGACATCCGGCGGATGGCTGTCCGGCCACCGGACCGCACTGGAGTTCGGACCACTCATCCACTACGCCATCGAACTGTCCGGCGTCACCGGCCGGCGGCCCCGACTGTGCCACGTCGGCACGGCATCCGGCGATCAGCTGTGGTTCAACGCGCGGGTGTCCGAGGCCGGTCAGCTGATCGGTGTCGACGTGTCGCATTTGAACCTGTTCACCATGCCGCCCACCGGAGACCTCGACGACTTCGTCGCGTCGAACGACGTGGTGTGGGTCAACGGCGGCTCGGTGGCGAACCTGTTGGCCGTGTGGCAGGTGCACGGGCTGGGTGACGTGCTGCGGCGCGCGTGGCAGGCGGGTGTCGTGCTGGGTGGCATCTCGGCGGGCTCGATCTGCTGGCACGTGGGCGGTCCGACCGACTCCTACGGTCCCGACCTCCGGCTCCAGCTCAACGGCCTCGGTTTCCTGCCCTACGGCAACGGGGTGCACTACGACTCGGAGCCGCAGCGCCGTGCCGTGGTACACGCGGGAGTGGCGTCCGGGGAGCTGCCGCTGACGTACTGCACGGACGACGGCGCCGGCCTGCTCTACCGGGGAACGGAGCTGGCCGAGGCGGTCACGGAGCTGCCGCGGGCGCGGTGCTACCAGGTGACGCGGGAGGCGGACGAGGTGGTCGAGCAGGAGTTGGACACGCGCCGGCTCTGATCTCTCCGGCGCGCGTGCGTTATACACGGTCCCGTTGCGCCGTAATCGTTTTGTTGCCGAGTTGTCCACAGCGCGAGTGGCTGTCCACAAGTTGATCTTGGGCGCCGACATTTCTTTCGCGATCGTGGTGAGCTTGCGCCGTGCCCGTGTGCACCGGACGCACCACTCGATCCCGAAAGGACAGTCCATCATGAACAAGCTCATGACGGCCGCGGTTGTCGGCGGAGCGGCGCTCGCGGTCGGCGTTCTGCCGGCCGCCGGCCTGGCCACGGC
>DASZXM010000911.1:0-1909 GCA_035546415.1 Pseudonocardiaceae bacterium | reverse complement strand
GTGTCGGCCTGAGCGCGTCGGCGGACATCGCCGCGCTGCTGCGGGAACTGGGCACGCAGAAGGCCAGTGGCCTCGTGGTGCGGGCACCGGTCACGGACGACCCGGTGCTGCGCACGGCCGTCGCGGAGTCCGGCGTCGCGCTGCTCGGCCTGACCCGGGGCGCGTCGTGGACGCAGCTGGCGGCGATGCTGCGTTCCCTGCTGGCCGAAGGTGAGGTAGGCGACGCCGAGACCCTCGGCGGGCTGCCGGCCGGTGACCTGTTCGCCCTGGCCAACGCGATCGCCGCGCTGGTCGACGCCCCGGTCACGATCGAGGACCGCAACTCGCGGGTACTCGCCTTCTCCGGCCGGCAGGACGAGGCCGACGAGGGTCGCATCGAGACCGTGCTGGGCAGGCAGGTGCCGGAACGGTTCTGGCGGATGCTGGCCGACCGCGGCGTGTTCCGCGACATGTACCGCACCGACCGGCCGATCTACGTCGACTCGCTGCCCACCGAGCAGGTGTCGCTGTCCCGCGTGGCCATCGCGGTCCGGGCCGGTGACGAGATCCTGGGCTCGATCTGGGCGGCGGTGCGCGAACCGCTGTCCGACGAGCGCACCGAAGCGCTGTGCGACGCGGCGAAACTCGTCGCGCTGCACCTGCTGCGCGTCCGCGCCGGCTCCGACGTCGGCCGCAGGCTGCGGGCCGACCTGCTGGCCACGGCGCTGGAGGGCGGCGTCGGCGCGCGCAACGCCCTGCACCGGCTGGGTCTGGCCGACCAGCCGGTGGTGGTGCTCGCCCTGACCGTCGCCGAGGCGCCGGGCACCGCGAGCGGTGACCTGGTCAGCGCCCGGGAACGGCTGGCCGACGCCCTGGCCATGCACCTGACCGCGGTGCACCCGAGGTCGGCGTGCGCGCTCGTCGGGGACGTCGCGTACGGGCTGGTGCCGATCACCCGCACCGACATCGACGGCGAGGAACGCGCGGTCCGGATCGCCACCGAGTTCCTGGACCGGGTGGGCGACCGGTTCCCGGCGGCCATCGCCGTCGGCCCGGTGGCCGGCGGGGTCGGCGACCTCGCGCGTGCCCGGGTCGTCGTGGACCGGGTGGTGCGGGTGCTGCGCGACGGCAACACCCGCCGCCGCGTGGCCCGCCTGGCGGACGTGCACGTCGAAGCACTCATGCTGGATTTGCACGACATCATCGCGGCCCGTGGCGACCAGCCGACGGGCGCGGTCGCGCGGCTGCTCGCGTACGACGCGGAGAACAACGGCCACCTGGTGGAGACGCTGCGCGCCTACCTGGACTCGTTCGGCGACATCCCGGCCGCGGCGAGCCGGATCTACGTGCACCCCAACACGTTCCGCTACCGACTGCGCAGGCTGGCCGAAGTCGGCGGCATCGACCTGCAGGACCCGGAGGCCCGCTTCGCCGCCCTGCTCCAGCTGCGCACGATCGTCGTCCGCTGAGCAGGGCGCGGGTAGGTCGAGACGGCCGACTCAAGGCGGGCGGGTCGAGGCGGGCGGGTCGAGGCGGGCGGGTTGAGGCGGGCGGGTTGAGGCGGGCGAGCTTGTGCCGGCGAGTCCGGGCGGGCCAGCTCACGCCCGGCCAGCCCAAGCGGGCGGGCTCGCACCCGGCCAGCCCAGACCGGCCAGCTCGCACCCGGCAAGTCGAGGCGGCCCAGCTCGCACCCGGCCGGTCCAAGCGGGCGAGCTCGGGTTCGGCGAGCCCAGGCCGGCCAGTTCGCGCCCGGCAGTTCGCGCCCGGCGACCCCGGGCCGGCCAACTCGGGGCCGGTGAGCTCGGGCCGGCCAGCCCGTGCCCCGCGAGTCGCGTCGGCTGTCGGGCGGCGGGGGTCAGGCCGTGTCTACTCCTGCTTCCTTGAGCAGGCGGCCGGCCTCGGCCGCCTTGTCCTCCGGGACCAGGACGCG
>DASZXM010000910.1:0-10224 GCA_035546415.1 Pseudonocardiaceae bacterium | reverse complement strand
GATCGTGACATCGACACCGCGGGCGACGGCCTCGGCGGCGGCCGCCGAGCCGATCATCCCGCCGCCGCCCAGGAACAGGACCTTCATGCCGTCTCCCCCATCGCATCCGCCGTGCCGTGCGACAGGCCACGGCCGACCAGGTGGTCGTAGCTGCGCCGCAACGCCTCGAACGTGTCGACGTGCAGCCGTTCCAGTTCGACGATGTGCCAGCGCAGGCCCGACGGTGTGGTGAGCGTGCGTGCCCAGTCGATCCGGCCCTCGCCGATCGGCACCATGACGTCGTCGTCGCTGACGGCCGGGCCGTCCTTGACGTGCACCAGCCGGACGCGCTCACCGAGCTGCGCGACGACCTCGGCCGGGTCGGCGCCGCCCATCAGCGCCCAGTACGCGTCCAGCTCGACCAGGACCCGGTCGTCGAGCAGGTCCAGCAGCAGGTCGTAGGCGCGGCGGCCGTCGAACACCTGCGAGAACTCGGCGAAGTGGTTGTGGTAGGCGATCCGCATGCCGCGCGCGGCGGCCCGCTCGGCGGCCTCGTTGACGCGCCGCACGCCGCGGCGGATCGCGTCGGGCGAGTCGAACTCCTCCCGCTCCATGCTCCACACCAGGATGTCCGCGCCGAGTTCGGCGTTCTGGTCGAGCAGCTCGTCGGCGCGCGGACCGGCCGGGAACGGCGTGTGCGCGCTGGTCAGCGTCAGGCCGGCGGACTCGATCGCCGACCGCACGCGGACCGGTCCGAAGTGCTCGACCAGGCCGTAGGTCTCGATGCCGACGTAGCCCATCGCCGCCAGCCGGGCCAATGTCCCGTCCAGATCGGCCCTGGCCTGTTCCAGCACCGTGTACATCATCACGCCGATGTCCGCCGGCACGTGTCCTCCCTCGTCCTGTCGGTCACCCACAGCAGTGCCTGGCGGACCAGCGTCCGGACCGCCGGTTCACCCCAGGAGCGCATGTCGTGGCCGAGCGCCAGGTAGGTGACGCGGCCCGCGCCGACCTCCCGCGTGTACAGCGCCGGGCGACCGTCGAAGCGCGCCAGCACCGTCACGTCCCCGGCCGGTTCGACGTCGGCGACGTCGTCGAACACGGCGAAGTCCCCGACGCCCTCGGTGATCGGGTGCCGGGCGATGATCTCGACCGTCGCCCGGCCGCCGGTGCCGTGCGTCGCCGTGCTGCCGCCCAGCAGCTCGGCCAGCGGTCCGCCCTCGGGCCCGAGCAGGTTGGCGGTGTGCACCCCGAGCAGGCCCTTGCCGGCCGCCACCGCGTCGGCAAGGGCTCGCTGCTGCGGGATCGTGAACTGTCCACCGGCGGTGTAGAGCAGGTAGGCGTCCGCGTCCGCCGTCGCGGGCAGCGGATCGACGAACCTGCTCGTGCCCATCGCCCCGCGGGTGGCGAAACCGGCCTCGACACCGAGCTGGGCGAACACGTGGGCCGCCGTCAGCAGGTCGTGGTCGACGTCGTCACCGTTCACGACGACCATGGCCCGCTGCGTCATACCGGCTTCAGCCGGAGGGCGACGACCGGGTTGGGCACCGGGGTGAAGTAGGGGTTCTGCGGGGTGGGGAACCCGGTGACCTTCGCGGTGCTCCAGTTGCCGTAGGAACCCCAGTAGAACATCGGAATCCAGGGCAGGTTGTCCACGAAGATCTGTTCGATCTGGTTGAGGATGTCCTGCCGTTCGGCGTCGGTGGTGGCGTTCGGGTACTGCTTGAACAGCGCGGCGGCCTGGGCGTTCTGGAACCGTTCGATGTTCTGGAACGTCGGCGTCGCCTTGCCGATCGGGTAGTACAGGTTCGGGTTGATGGTGTCGTTGTAGTAGGAGAAGGCACGCGGCGCGGAGTTCACCGGGTAGCCCATGGTGGAGTCGAAGTTGCCGGTCGCCGTCAGGTTGTTGATGTCGTTGACCGACGTGGTGTCGATGTTCATCTTGATGCCGATGTCCTTGAGCTGGGACACGAGCACCTGGCAGCGGGCGGCGATGTCGGTGTACGCGGCGGGGAAGCTGATGGAGAACTCCACCCGCTTGCCGCCCTTGTAGTAGTAGCCGTCGCTGTTCTTCGTGTAGCCGGCGTCGGTCAGCGTCTGCTCGGCCTTGGCCTTGTCCTCCTCGAAGTTCACGCCCTTGAACTGTGGCGCGATGTAGGACTCGTAGGCCGGCATCGGCAGGCCGGTCACGCTGGTGGCCGGCGGTGCGCCGGACGCCGCGCCGACCTGCTTGCGGTTCACGCCCAGGCTGATGGCCTTGCGCACGGCGATGTCCGACAGCGGCCAGCGCTCCAGGTTCGGGATGATGCCGTCGGTGCCGGCGATCGGTGCCCAGTAGTGGTTGTTCGGGCTGCGCGACAGGTAGGTCTTCTGGGCGTCGGCGATGTACGTGCCACCCCAGTCGGCCTGCCCCTGCACCAGGGCGTTGGTCTGGCCCTCGTTGTCGGCGTAGGCGACGAACCGGACGGCGGCGATCTGTGCCTTGGGCTGCCAGTAGTCGTCGTTGCGGACCAGCAGGTAGCTCTGCGGGGAGAACGTGGACAGCTTGAACGGGCCGGTGCCCACCGGGTTGGGGTCCTGGTACTTCGTCGGGTCACCGACGCTGCCCCAGATGTGCCGCGACACGATCGGCGCGGAGACGATGTTGGTGAAGAACTGCTCCGAGGGCGTGTCGAACGTGAAGACGATCTGGTTCGTGCCGCTCTTGGCGATCGACGCGAAGTTCACGCCGCCGACGTTGAGCGCCGGGTACTTCTTGAGCATGGTGTAGGTGAACACGACGTCGTCACCGGAGAACGGCTTGCCGTCGGTCCACTTCACGTTGTCCTGCAACGTGAGCGTGAGCTTCTTGTTGTCGTCCGACCAGGCCCAGGACTTGGCCAGCCACGGGATGTCCTTGCCGATGTCGACCGTGTTGATCTGCACCAGCGGTTCGTAGATCCACCCGCCCGACGCCTGACTGGCGAACGACAGGCCCTGGGCGTTGTTGGGCAGGTACGGGTTGAACACGCGGGTCAGGTTGTCGGACTGGCCGGCGACGGTGAGGGTGACGCCACCGGCGGCGGACCCACCGGACGGGCCACAGGCGGCGACGGCCAGACCGCCCGCGGTGGCCAGGATGCCGGCCAGCACGGTTCGTCTGCTGAGCGGAGTAGTCATGGCGCTTCTGCTCCTCGGGTGTGGACGGATTCGGAAGTCAGTTGTCGGTCCGCTGCGCGGACGGCCGGCCGGTGGTGAGTCCGGCGACGGCCCGGGTGTTCTCGGCCCGTCTGGCGTGCGCCTCGGGGTCATCCGCGTACAGCCAGCACCGGGCGGTGTGGCCTGCGGAGAGTGCGAAGGAGGGTGGTGAGTCACGCCGGCACCGGTCCATGGCGAACGGGCAGCGCGGGTGGAACCGGCAGCCGGCCGGCGGGTCGATCAGGCTGGGCGGCTGGCCGATGTCCTTGACGCGGGGCGCGCCGACACGGGACGGATCGGGCGCGGAGGAGATCAGCAGCTGCGTGTACGGGTGCGCCGCCCGCTGCGTGACCTCCTCGGACGGCCCGGTCTCGACGACCTCGCCCGCGTACATCACCGTGGTGTCGACGGCGAAGTAGCGGGCCGACGCGATGTCGTGGGTGACGTAGAGCATCGCGACGTCGCGTTCCTCGGTCAGCCGGCGCAACAGGTTCAGCACGCCCAGCCGGATGGACACGTCCAGGCTGGACACCGGTTCGTCGGCGAGGAACACGTCCGGACTGGCCGCCAGCGCGCGGGCGATGGACACGCGCTGGAGCTGGCCGCCGGACAGTTCGTGCGGGAACTTCTCGGTGAACTGGCCCGGCGGCACGAGGTTGATCCGGGTGAGCAGGTCGTCGATCACCGGTTCGGGTTTCGCGCCGGGCTGGTGGATGGCGACGGCCCGCTTGAGGGTGCTGCTGATCGTGGCGACCGGGTTGAACGACGCGAACGGGTCCTGCAGGATCAGCTGCACCTTGCTGACGTGTTCGCGGAACGCCCTGCCGCGTGCGGCGTGCACGGGTGTGCCGTGCAGCCGGATCTCCCCGCTGGTCAGCGGGTACAGCTGGGCGAGCAGCCGGGCCAGGGTCGACTTGCCCGAGCCGGACTCGCCCACCAGCGCGGTGATGCGCCCGGCGTACAGCTTCAGGGACACGTTCTCCACGGCGTGCACGACGCGCTTACCAGCACCGCGGCGCAGGCCGCGGACCGGGAAGTGCTTGGTCACGTCGACGGCTTCCAGCACCGGTTCGGGCGCCGTCCCGTTCGGGTTCGCCGCGGCGGTCACTTCGCCTCCCCCAGCGCCAGTTCGGTGCCCGCCGGTGCCGCGTCGGTGTAGAGCAGGCAGGCGGCTTCGGCCGTCTCGACCCGGTACAGGGCCGGTTCGGTGGCCGTGCACGCGTCGAACGCGAGCGGGCAGCGCGGCGCGAACGCGCACCCGGCGGGCAGCCGGCGCAGATCCGGTGGTGAGCCGACGATTCCGGTGAGTTCCCGCTTGGGTCCGCCCAGCGTCGGGAACGACGCGAGCAGGCCCTGGCTGTAGGGGTGGCGCGGGCGGTGGTAGAAGTCGTCGGCGGCGGCCCGTTCGACGATCTTGCCGCCGTACATGACGGCGATCGTGTCGGACAGCTCGATCAGCAGCGACAGGTCGTGGGTGATGAACACGACGGAGAAGCCGAGCGTGTCCTTCAGTTCCATGATCTGGTCGACGATCTGCCGTTGGATCACCACGTCGAGCGCTGTGGTCGGCTCGTCCATGACGATGATCTCCGGGTCCAGGGCGAGCCCGACGGCGATCATGGCGCGCTGCCGCATCCCGCCGGACAGCTCGTGCGGATAGGCGCCCGCCCGGTCGGCGGGGATGCCGACCACGCCGAGCAGTTCGATGATCCGCGCGGCCCGGTCCGGCGCGGACATGTGCGGCCGGTGGGCGCGGATGACGTCCTCGATCTGGTCGCCGACCCGCATCACCGGGTTGAGGGCGTGCATGGCGGACTGGAAGACGATGGACAGTTCCTCCCAGCGGAACTCGCGCAGCTCGTCGTCTTGCATGGCCAGCACGTCGACGGTGGTGCCGTCCGGGTTGGTGTAGTGGATCTCGCCGTCGACCTCGGCCGGTGGCTTGTGCAGCCGGGTGATGGCGTAGGCCAGGGTGGACTTGCCGGAGCCGGACTCGCCCGCGATGCCGAGCACCTCGCCGCGGCGCAGGGTGAACGACACGTCGTTGACCGCGGGCACGCGGGTGTCGCCGGTGACGTAGTCGACGCGCAGGTTGCGGACGTCCAGGATGACGTCGGTGCTGTCCTGGGTGAACGGCGCGCCCGCCGGACGGCGCTCGGCCGGCCCCTTGCGCCTGATCCGACGGGTGCGGCGGGCCCGGACCTGCGCCTTCTGTGCCTTCTTGGTGCCGATGCCGGCCTGCCGCAGGCGGGGGTTGATGAACTCGTCGATGCCGAAGTTGACCAGTGACAGCGCGGTGCCGATGACCGCGATGGCCAGGCCGGCGGGCACGAACCACCACCAGGCGTCGGTGAGCAGCGCGCTGTTCACCTGCGCCCAGTACAGGATCGTGCCCCACGACCACTGGGTGACGTCGGTCAGACCGAGGAACGCGAGGCTGGCCTGGGTGAGGATGGCGGTGGTGACGGTGCCCAGGAAGGACGCGGCGATGACGGCGAGCTGGTTGGGCAGGATGTCCCTGCGGATGATCGTCGACGTCTTCTCACCGGTGGCGCGGGCGGCTTCGACGAAGTCGCGGCGGCGCAGGGACAGTGTCTGCGCGCGCAGCACCCGGGCGCCCCACGCCCAGCTGGTCAGGGAGATGACGAGGATGATGCCCAGCGAGCCGCTGTGCGGCAGGTAGGCGGCCAGGATGATGGTCAGCGGCACGATCGGCAGCACGAGGAACACGTTGGCCAGCAACGAGAGCAGTTCGTCTCCGATGCCGCCGAGGTAGCCTGCGGTCACGCCGACGACGACGGACAGCACCATCGCCACCACGGCCGACCCGAACCCGACCAGCATGGACGCGCGGGTGCCGTAGAGCATTTGGGACAGGATGTCCTGGCCGTTCTGGGTGGTGCCCAGCCAGTGCGCCCAGGACGGCGACGCGAGTGTGGCGTCGCTGATCTGGGAGGGGTCGTAGGGCGTGATCCACGGCCCGATGACGGCCAGCACCAGGAAGATCAGCGTGACGACGATGCCGGACAGCGTCAGCGGCGCGCGCAGCAGTCGCCACCACAGCCGGCGGGTGCCGCCGGTCGTCTCGTGCGTGCTTTCCGCCTCGGCGAGGGCGGCGGACGGTAGGGCCATGGTCAGCTCTCCCTCGTCCTCGGGTCGAGGAACACGTAGACGACGTCGGCGAGCAGGTTCGCCAGCAGCACCAGCACGGTGATCATCAGGAAGATGGCCGACATCAGCGGGTAGTCGGCGGCCTGTGCGGCCTTGAACAGCACGGTGCCGATCCCGGGATAGTTGAAGACGACCTCGGTGACGATCGAACCGCTGATCACGAAGCCCAGTGACATCGCGAAGCCGGACAGCGACGGCAGCAGCGCGTTGCGGGCCGCGTACTTGTACATGATGCGACGCCGGGACAGGCCCTTGGCCTCGGCCAGCCGCACGTAGTCCTCGGACAGCGTGGTGACCATCATGTTGCGCATGGACAGCAGCCAGCCGCCGATGGACGCGATCACGATGGTCGCCGCCGGCAGCACCGCGTAGTACAGGGCGCTGGAGATGAAGTCGCCGTTGAAGCCGATCGTGACGTCCACCGAGTAGCCGCCCGACAGCGGGAACCACTTCAGGGTGATCGCGAAGATCAGCACGATGATGATGGCGAACCAGAAGTACGGGATGGACGACAGGAACGTCGTGATCGGCACCAGGGAATCCAGCCAGGAACCGCGTTTCCAGCCGGCCAGCATGCCCAACGCGGTGCCGATGACGAAGCCCAGGACCGTGCAGATGGTGATCAGGATCAGCGTCCAGTACATGGACTGCCCGAGCACGTCGCTCACCGTGGACGGGTAGTAGGCGTAGGAGATGCCGAAGTTGCCGGTGAACACCGAGTGCCAGTAGCTGAGGTACTGGCTCCACCAGCTGGTGTCGGGCTGTCCGAACAGGACCCGCAGCGCCTTGATGGCCGACGGGGTGAGCTTGCCGTGGAACTGCAGGATCAGGTTGTCCACCGGGTCGCCGGGCATGATGCGCGGGATGACGAAGTTGAGGCTGATCGCGACCCACGCGGTGAGCAGGTAGAAGCCGAGCTTGCGGAGCACGACGCGCATCGGTCAGTTCCCCTCCCCCCGGTGGGCGGCCTGGTGGATCGGCGCCGCCCAGCGGGTGGCCCGGTGCACCAGGTGGCGCACGGCCGGTTCGCCCCAGGCGCGCATGTCGTGTCCCAGTTGGACGTAGCAGACCCGGCCGCGGCCGTGGGCGCGGACGTGCACCAAGGGCTCGCGGCCGGCCCGCGTGGTGCGCCACGCGATGACGTGGGCGTCCGGTGCGGTGGCGATGTGGTAGTGCTCGTGGGTGACGTCGAACGGCTCGATGCCGGCGGTGATCTCGTGGTCGGAGTCGAGTTCCACGGTGAAGCGGCTCTCGTGCGGCAGCGGGCCGTGCCCGACGTACCAGCTGCCGATCAGGTCGGACAGCCGCTCGTCGACGTTGGTCGAGTGCACCGCGATCAGTCCCGCGCCGGCCCGCACGGACCGGTCCAGGGCGTCGTGCTGGGCGGCGGTCAGCTCACCGAGCGCGGTGTAGAGGACGATCAGGTCGACGCGGTCGACGAACCGGGCCATGCCCAGGCAGGTGCGGGTGACGAAACCGGCGTCGGTGAGCACGTCACTCAGGGCGGTGGCGGCTGTCCACATGTCCTCGTACACGTCGTCGCCGTTGAGGACGACGAGCGCGGTGGGCGGCGGGGTGTCCGGTTGTCGCATCGGGACGGCTCGTTTCAGTAGGTGGAGCGGAGTTCGCCGGTGGGGTGCCAGAAGCCCTGGTCCAGGCCGGTGAGCAGGGCGTTGTCGCCGCGGTCCAGCGGGAGCCGGACGCGACGGCGGGAACGGCTGCTCTCGTAGGTGGCGAAGACCAGTTCGGCGCCGCGCAGGCCGTGCTCGGCGGCCAGCACCGGGGTGCGGTCGGCGGCCAGGCTGTCGACCAGGTCGGCGATGGCGTCCCGGGTGCCGGCGACGATCGCCGGGTCCACGCCGCGGTCCCAGGTGCTGGTGTCCGTGTCGAACGGTGTGTCCAGCACGAGGTCCTCCTTGCCGAAGCGCCGTACGACGCAGCGTGCGCCACGGACGTCGACGCGGCCAGTCGTGCCCTGCACGACGATCCCGAGGTCGTTCATGGTGTTCAGCACCGGTGTGTCCGGTTCGCGGCCGGTGGACACGGTCGCGCGCACACCGTCGGGCCAGGCGATCTGGGTCAGCGAGGACGTCTCGACGAACGCGTCGTAGACGTAGCGGTTGACGCTGACGTCGACCTGCCCCAGCACCCAACTCGGCGCGGCGTCGCCGCGGTGGAACAGGATGAGGTCCAGGATGTGGCTGCCCCAGTCGAACAGGTTCGGGCAGTAGCCCTCGAACGTGACGACCTCGCCGATCTCGCCCGCGGCGATCGCCTCGCGGGCGAAGCGCTGGACGGGTTCGAAGCGGCGCTGCAGGTTGAACGTCAGCTGCACACCGGCGTCCGCGGCGGTCGTGACCATCGTCCGGGCGTCGTCGTAGGACATCGCCAGCGGCTTCTCGCAGTGCACGGCGCGGACGCCCGCGCGGACGGCGTCGGTGACGACGTCGAGGTGGAAGCGCGGTGGCGTGCAGACACTGACGACATCGGGCCGTTCGGCCAGCAGGTCGCGGTGGTCGGCGAACACCTGCGGGATGTTCAGTTCGTCCGCCAGACCGGCGGCGGTGTCGCGGTGGACGTCGGCGACGGCGACGAGACGGACGTCCGGGGTGGCACGGTAGCCGAGGGCGTGCACCCGGCCCTGCGAGCCGGCGCCGATCACGGCTGCCCGCATCGCCCACCTCCTCAACCAGGTGTGTACCAGATGTAGTCCACTTGGTGTCATTCTTAACACGAGCCGACGATCTGTCTAGAGGCAGCCATACCACTTGAGACCACTCGGTTACACTGCCCGCGTGCTGATCAGTCACGTAGTCGGCCCGCGCACCTCCCGGGTCGTCGAGGTTCCCGACCCGATACCGGCCGCCCACCAGGTACTCGTGGAGGTGCTGGCCTGCGGTGTGTGCACATCGGACGTCACCCCGTGGCTCACCCACGACCCGGCGGCGGCCCCGGTGCGGCTGGGCCACGAGACGGCCGGCCGGGTGGTCGCGGTGGGCCGCAACGCCGGTCGGTGGGTGCCCGGCGACCTGGTGACCGGCCTGGGCGGCGACGGTTTCGCCACGCTGGTGGCGCTGGACGCGAACGCCGTACTGCCGATCCCCGCGGGCATCGACCCGGCGCTGGCACTCGGCGAACCGGTCGCGGTGCTGGAGGAGGCGCTGTCGCGCACGTCGATGGTCGCCGGCGATCGGGTCGCCGTGGTGGGCCTGGGCTTCATGGGCCTGGGGCTGGTGCAGTTGGTACGGCGGCGAGGGCCGGCCCTGATCGTGGGCGTCGACCCGGACCCGGCCCGTCGGCAGCGCGCCCTGGACCTGGGTGCCGACGTGGTCTTCGCGCCCGGCGAGCTACCCGAGGAGTACCGGGCGACCACCACGCGGGCCGCCGACCGGCGGGTGGACGTGGTGCTGGAGGCGACCGGGTCGACACCGGGCCTGGCCACGGCGGGATCGCTGGTGCGCCCGTTCGGGCAGCTGTGCGTGGTCGGCTACCACCACACCGGCGACGCGCCGATGGACATGGACCTCTGGTACAAGGGCGTCACGATCGTCAACGGCTTCTGCCCGGACCGGGTGCGGGTGATCGCCGCGATGCGCGACGCGCTGGACCTCGTCGCCGAGCGCCGGTTCAGCTTCGAACCGCTGATCACGCACCGTTTCGCGCTGTCCGAGGTCGACGAGGCGTTCGGCCTGCTGACCGCTGCGGGCCCGGACTTCGTGAAGGGCGTGCTGCTGCCCCAGTCGTAGGAGCTGTCAGTCGTAGGAGCGGGCTCAGTCGTAGGAGCGGGCGAACGACGTGCGCAGCCGGTAGCGGTCGCCCGCGTAGCGGATCGTGGAGACGAACAGCGACTCCTGGTCCGGGCCGAGCGCGATCTGGTGCATGACCAGCAGCGGGTCG
>DASZXM010000909.1:0-4852 GCA_035546415.1 Pseudonocardiaceae bacterium | reverse complement strand
GACCTGCATCTGAGCCACACTCAGCTCGGCCTCGCCCTGTCGGCGTTCTCGATCCCGTACGCGTTCTTCCAGATCTTCGGCGGCATCCTCAGTGACCGGTTCGGACCACGCAAGGTGCTCACGGTGGTGGGTCTGCTGTGGGCTGTCGCGACTGTCTGCACCGGACTGTCGATCGGCCTGATCACGCTGTTCGCCGCGCGCCTCGGCCTCGGATTCGGCGAAGGCGCGTCGTTCCCGACGGCGACGAACGCGATGGCCAAGTGGCTGCCACAGGACCGCAAGGCGTTCGGCCAGGGCATCACGCACGCGTTCGCCAGGGTCGGCAACGCGATCGCGCCGGTGGTAGTGGCCGCCCTGATCACGGCGGTCAACTGGCGGTTCTCGTTCCTGCTGCTCGGTGCGCTCAGCCTGGTGTGGGGTGTGGTGTGGCTGCGGTACTACCGGGACCGCCCGGCCGACCACCCCAAGATCACCGAGCAGGAACTCGGCGAACTGACCACGAACCAACGCAAGGACGCACGGCCACCGATCCCGTGGCGCAGCCTGATCACCAGGATTCTGCCGGTGACGTTCGTGGACTTCTGCTACGGCTGGATGCTGTGGGTCTACCTCACGTGGATCCCGTCGTTCTTCCACGACAGCTACGGACTGAACCTCGACAAGTTCGCCCTGTTCTCCGCGCTCGTGCTGGTGGCGGGCGTGTTCGGCGACATGGCGGGCGGGATGGTCTCCGACGCCCTGCTGCGCCGCACCGGCAGCCTCAAGATCGCCCGCCGGGCGGTCCTCGTCACCGGCCTACTGGGATCGTTCGCGTTCATCGTGCCCACGCTGCTGGTGCACCAACTGGTGGTCACGACGATCTGCCTGGCGATGGCGTTCTTCCTGCTGGAACTGACCAACCCGGTGCTGTGGTCGATGCCGATGGACATGGCGCCCAATCACGCCGGCACGGCGGGCGGCCTGATGAACACCGGCTTCGGCGTCGCGGGAATCGTGTCCCCCCTGGTGTTCGGCTACCTGATCGACGTCACAGGCCAGTGGGTCGTCTCGTTCGGTGTCTCCGCCCTGCTGCTGTTGATCGGCGGCCTGGCCAGCATGCTGGTGGACCCGACGAAACAGGTCACCCCGACGGCGACGGCCGACCAGCCGTAGGGCTCGGATCGACCTGGGCTCTGAACCGGTTCCCGCCGCGCGAAACCGTACGGTGCTCGGTGTTCGCCGGCGCGGCTCGGTCCAGGGCACCAGGACGGTCCGCGCTACTGCGGTCGGTTCGCGGTGACGTGCGGCGGAGTGGCCGTGCCGTGCACGCGCAGCGAGTGCTCGGCGAAGGCCTTGCCGGCGATGTCGAGCATGACCGGCGCGATCTCCGGCGGCATGTGCGCGATGGCTTCCCGCACCACGTCGGGCTCGCCGTCGTAGGCCATCAACCCGAAGATCAGCGGGATCCGTTCCGGTGTGACATCGTGCGTGTCCTCGGCATGGTGGTGGTGGAACAGGATGTCGGCCACCAGCGCGACGTGGTCGGCGACGATCTCGGCGCGCTCCACGTCACCGGCCGCCACCCCGCGGATGAGCGCGGGTGCCTGGCCGATCTCCCGCTGGAACATGCGGTGCATGATGATCATGCCACGAGCGTCGGCGGGTTGGTCTTTCGTCATGTGTGTCCTCGCGTGACTCGGGCAGCCCGCTGTTCGGGTCGTTACGCTGCCTTCTCGGACCGTACGACCGGTTCGGCCCTGCCGGCCGTTCCGGACGCCGTTGGCCACGGAACCACACCGGCCGGGCCGCGAAACGCAGACCCCGACGACCACGCCCCACTGTGCCTACGTCGTGGCACGCAATGTCCGCAACGGTGTCTGGCCGTATTTCGCCTGGTGCGCCGCTGCGAACCGGCCCGGATGGCCGAAACCCCACCGCCGTGCGATCGACGCGACGTTCTCCGCGGCCGGGTCCGCTGCCCGCAGGTCCTCGTGCGCCCTGCGCAACCGCACGTCCCGCAGATACTCCAGCGGTGACATCCCGACGTGCCGCCGGAAACCGTGCTGCAAGCCCCGCACACCGACCCCGCAGCGCTCGGCGAGCATCGACACCGTGATCGGCGCGGACGGATCGGCCTCCATGAGGTCGATCGCCGCCCGGACGACGGCGGGCCGCGCCGGGGCCGTCCGGGCGGCCAGCGCGTCGGTGTGCGAATGTGTGGCGGCCAACAGGAAACCGTTCACCACGCTTTCCGCCAGCGGTCGGGCGACCAGCGGCTGCGACAACAGGCTGCCCGGCGACGTCGGCTGACCGCTGAGCCACAACAACTGCCGCACCCACGTGCGGGCCGGACCGTGCAGCGTGTTCATGGCCGACCCGAACGTCACCGGCCGTGGCTCGTCGCACAGCAGCTTCGCCAGCGCCGTCTCGACCGCCGCGGGTTCGAACTCCGCGCACAGCGACCGGCAGCCGGCCGTCCACCGGCCCCGGAACGACCCGCCGCCCGGCTGGTAGACGGCCGCGATCCCGTGCGCCGCGGTCAGGTCGACGCCACGATGACGGGAGACCAGCCGGCCGGTCAGCGGCAGGTGCACGTAGTACCGGGTGCCGATGTCCTCGCACTCGATCGTCGACGTCGCCCGGAAGGTGACATCGGTGACGGCGACGCCGTCCACCCGGGCGCGGCGGTGACGCGCGGGAAGGTGACCGGCGGCCGTCGCCGTCGTGTCGATCGTCGAGGTACGGACATGGAAGGCCGATCCCGTCCGTTGCCCACCGCCGGTCACCTGAGTCACTCACCACCCCTCCCGCGCTACGAGGAGCACGCATCGAGACTCGGCGTCGGCCCACGGAACGGGTGTGCGATCCGTCACAGCCGATCACGAGCGACCCGACGCACCGGGTCAGCCGGATGGCTGCGGGTTCGCCAGTGCGGCGCGCAGTGCGGCCAGTGCCACGTCGTCGCTGACTCCGAGGCGGCGGGCCACGCGAGCCATCCGGTTGGCGACGGCGGCCAGTTCGCCCTTGTCGTCGGGTGGCTCGCCCGGGTGCTGACGGACCACCGTGCCGTGGCGGCCGCGGCCTTCGACCAGGCCGGCCTGTTCCAGTTCCCGGTAGGCGCGGGCCACCGTGCCACCGGCCAGTCCGAGGTCGGCGGCGAGTTGCCGGACCGACGGGAGTCGGTCGTGCGGGCGCAGTGTGCCGAGGGCGATGAGGTCGGCGATCCGCGCGCGGAGCTGTTCGTAGGGCGGCACCGGTGACGCGAGGTCGACGCGCAGGCTGGTCATGTCCGCGCGACGACGTCGGGGGCCGACGGGCGACGGCTGCGTGCGCTCAGCACCCACCACAGGACGATTCCGGTCAGCGCGATGACCAGACCGGTCCAGATCACGACACGGGACGCCGTGTACGCGGCACCGCCGATCGCGGCGGGCACGGCAAGACCGCTGCTGGTGAACACGATCAGCGCGCCGAGCGCGAGCAGTTCGATGCCGACCACGGTGCCCGTGATCGTGCGCACCGCCACGCGCCGGCCGGACTCGTCCGGATCCGACCGGTCGGCCGGGAGCCGGAGCACCCGTTGCACCAGCAGCACACCGACGACGAGCGCACCGGCCGCGACCACGCCCAGCGGAACCCACTCGGTGGCCCTCGGCCAGTGCAACTGCTCGCCGGGCAGTGTGACCTCGGGGATCGGATGCCACGGCCCGTAGGACGCCGTCGGTACGGCCGACAGCACCACGGGCGTGAGCACCGTGATCACTGCGGCGGCGACGGCAACGACCATCGCCCACAGCGGCACGTAGTCGCGCAGGGTCCTGGACCGCAGTGACGCAGTGCGGACCGAGCCGGTCGGCACCGGTGACTCGTGCACTTCGGTGGTGAAGGCCGCGACCAGGTAGCCGGCCACGACGGCGATCGGCGCCAGCCACAACTGTGCGGCGAAGGTCAGCAGGACACCGAACACGGCGCCGACAGCCAGGCCCACCAGGCGGGCGACCCGCGCCCTCGCACCACGTCGGCGCGTGGTCCACCAGGCAAGGACCACCCCGAACACCAGTGGTACTGCGACCCAGACACCGGCAACGGCGAGCCGCAACCAGAACGCCGGCCCGAACGGCCCCGCGGTTCCCATGACATCAATGTATCAAGTGAGTGATACAAAGCAAGGGGTCAGTGTTCGTCGCCGCGCCACAGATGCTCCGGGATCGGCAGGATGAACGAGTCCTCCAGCCAGCTCTCCGGCAGGTACGAATCCTCCTCGGGGACAGCAGACCGCGGCCGTCGGATGGGCTGCTGTCGTTGCGGTGCAACGGTTCGCTGGGCCGGCGGCGATCCGACACCGACCCGCGCCCAGGGCACCGGACCGGCGTGCGACGCCCGGAACGGCACGAGCGGGTCACCGCAACGGGCTCGCGCCCAGCACACCGCGGGTGCCACGTCGACCTACCTCCGCCACTCGCGAAACCGGTATCTTGCGTGCTGCGCCGACGATCGGAGGAAACCGTGCCGGACGACGAATCGTTGGAAGCCGTACTGGCACGGGCCGAACGCGTGCAGCAGGAGGTGCGGGACCGACGCCGCCAGGCCGAGAGCCAGGTGCTGCGGGCACACGACGACGGCCTCCTGGTCGAGGTCGGCGTGAACGGTCTCGGCGAGGTGGTCGAGGTGGCCGTGAACCGCGCGGAGGTCGGTCGGGTCGACCCGCTCGTGCTCGCCCAGGCCATGCTGACGGCTGCCCGTGCCGCACAGCAGTTGGCCAGAAACGCGTTGGCCAAACCGGCGGCCACCGACCTGCGCACCGACGGCCGCTGAACAATTGCCGCGCCGCGTGGTCGGGCGGGGATCGGCCGCCCGTCCACGCCACCCCCGG
>DASZXM010000908.1:0-8418 GCA_035546415.1 Pseudonocardiaceae bacterium | reverse complement strand
TGCAGGTCGGCCCGGATGAACGGCGCCGCGGTCGAGATGTTCACGCGGTCGATGTAGGTGATGAAGTACATCGCGCACAGCAACAGCAGGATCTTGCCGCGCACGCGGCGGCGCAGCGACAGCACGCTAGTGGGGCGTGGTGGCAGCACTGTGCGCGTGGTGGGTGAGGCAGCGGGAGTCGTCATCGTCTCCGCCTTTCGCGGGCTGGTGTCGAAGCCGCGTCGAGGGACTGTCGGGTCGACGAGCACCGGGCAACGAGGTCAGGTGCGCGGCGGGGACCGACCGGCGTCCGGGGGTGCCACCCGCCACCTGGGTGGCGGCAGCAGGAGGGCCGCACCCGTGTTATTCCAGTATGTGGAATCAGTTGCCATATTAAGCTAGAAGCCGGGCCCTGGTGTGTCAACCGCCACCTCGCCCGCACTTCCCTCCTGTTGGGTGTGAGCGTCGGCACAGATCGAGCGGGTTGACCCCGACCCCGGCCCTGTTATCTTGAAATGCAATGCCACATTGTGAAATGGTGTGATCCGCGGGTTCGCGGAGAGAGATCCCCTGACTCCCGGCGTAGCGAGACACGGAAGGGTCGACGATGCCCGACACACTGGAGGCGGCGAGCGCGGAGCAGACCGCGGTCGCGGAGATGATCGGCAGGGCACGAGCCGCACAGGCCGTGTTCGAGACCTACGACCAGCAACGAGTCGACGACGTGGTGGCCGCCGTCGCCTGGGCGATTTACCAGCCGTCGCGGGCCAGGGAACTGGCCGAGCTGTCGGTGCGCGCGACCGGGCTGGGCCGCGTCGAGGACAAGATCGTCAAGAACCAGCGCAAGACGATCGGCACACTGCGCGATCTCACCGGGGCACCGTCGGTCGGCGTGCTGCGCGAAGACCCGGACCTCGGCATCACCGAGTACGCCAAACCGGTGGGCGTCGTCGCCGCGGTGTGCCCGTCCACCAACCCGGCGGCGACACCGGCCAACAAGACGATGATGGTGCTCAAGGGCGGCAACGCGGTGATCCTCTCGCCGTCGCCCAAGGGCGCGTCCACCTGCGCGCTCCTGGTGGGCTACATCCACGACGAGCTGGACAAGGTCGGCGCTCCCCGCGATCTGGTGCAGTTCGTCGCCGAACCCACGAAGCAGCTGACCGCCGAGCTGATGCGCCAGGCCGACCTGGTGGTGGTGACCGGGTCGCAGCGCAACGTCCGCCAGGCCTACCGGTCGGGGACACCGGCCATCGGGGTCGGCGCCGGCAACGCGCCGGTGATCGTCCACGCCGACGCCGACGTGGCCGACGCCGCCGCCAAGATCAAGCGCAGCAAGGTCTTCGACTATGCCACGAGCTGTTCGTCGGAGAACTCGGTGCACATCCACGCCGACGTCTACGACGAGACGCTGGCCGCGCTGCACTCTCAGGGCGGTTACCTGCTGACCCACGAGGAGAAGCAGCGGCTACGGGAAGTGATGTGGCCGGGCGGCACACTCAGTCCGGCCGTCACGGCGCAGCCGCCGGAGAAGATCGCCGCGCTCGCCGGCCTGGACCGGCCGGAGGCGCGTGCCGCCGAGTTCTTCCTGGTCGAGGAGGACGGCGTCGGACCCGGCTTCCCGTTCAGCGGGGAGAAGCTCTCCGTCGTGCTCACGGTCTACCAGTACACCGACTTCGACGCCGCGCTGCGGCGCATCCAGGACCTGCTCGACCACCAGGGCGCCGGGCACTCGTGCGGAATCCACACCCGCAGCGAGGACCTGGCCCGAACCGTGGCCGAACGGCTGCGGGTCGCACGCGTGCTGGTCAACCAGGCGCACTGCTTCGGCACCGGCGGCGGCTTCGACAACGGCCTGGGCTTCACCCTCACGATGGGCGCCGGCACGTGGGCCGGCAACAGCATCAGCGACAACCTCTCGTACCGGCACTTCCTCAACATCACCCGGCTGGCACGGGTCATCCCGGAGCGGGTGCCCACCGAGGCCGACCTGTGGGGCCACTACTTCGACGCGTACGGGCGGTAGACGGATGAAACTGCTGGAACACCAAGGCAAGCAGCTGCTCGCGGCGAGCGGTGTGCCCACTCCGGACGGCGGAGTGGCCTCCCGGGCCGAGGACGCGGCGGCCCTCGCCGGGGCGCTCGGCGGGCGGGTCGTCGTCAAGGCGCAGGTCACTGCCGGCAAGCGCGGCAAAGCGGGCGCCGTCCTGTTCGCCGACGACCCGGCCGGTGCGCAGCGCGCCGCCGCGGACCTGCTCGGCTCGTCGGTCGGCGGCCTGCCGGTGCACGAGGTGCTGGTCGAGCGGGCCGTGCCGATCGCTCGTGAGCTGTACGCCGCGATCCTCAATGACCCGGCCAGCAAGCGGCCGCTGGTACTGTTCTCCACGGCCGGCGGCATGGATATCGAGGAGGTCAGCGCCAGCACACCGGAGCTGCTGCTGCGGCTGCCCGTCGACGTGCGCACCGGGCTGACCGACTACGCGGCCTGCATGCTGCTGGCCCGCACCGACCTGAGTCCGGCCGAACAGGTCGCGGTCGCCGACACGCTCTGCGCCCTGTACCGGCAGTACCGCGCCGCGGACGCCGAACTGCTGGAGATCAACCCGCTGGTGCTGACCACCGACGGGCAGGTGGTGGCGCTGGACGCGAAGATCTCGCTCGACCCGGGTGCCCGGCCCCGCCGGTCCGCCGAGCTGGTCCGGTTGCTGGAGGACGCGCCACCGGACGCGGAGACCGATCTGGAACGCGACGCCCGCGCGCTGGGACTGCAGTTCATCGAACTGGACGGCAGCGTCGGCGTGCTGGCCAACGGTGCCGGGCTCACGATGACCACCCTGGACGCGGTCAACCACTACGGCGGCAGGCCGGCGAACTTCCTGGAGATCGGTGGTGACGCCTACACCAAGGCCACCCCGGCGCTGCGCCTGGTCCTGCGCAACCCGAACGTGCGCAGCCTCCTGGTCAACTTCTGCGGCGCGTTCGCCAGGACCGACGTGATGACCGCCGGTGTGCTGGCGGCCATCGACGAGCTGCGGCCCGAGGTGCCGGTGTTCTTCTCCATCCACGGCACCGGTGAGAAGGAGGCGGTGGCCATGGTCCGCGATCAGTTGGGTCAGCAGCCGTACGAGCACATGGACGACGCGGTGCGCGCGGCGGTGGCGGCGGCCGCGCCCGCGCACGACAACGGGAAGGACACGCGCTGATGCTCGTCACCGCCGACGACAACGTCGTCGTCCAGGGGATCACCGGCAAGCAGGGCTCGTTCTGGACCGAGCGGATGGCCGAATGCGGGACCCACGTGGTTGCCGGGGCGAGCCCCGGCAAGGGGGGCCGCACGGTCGCCGGTGTGCCGGTCTACAACTCGGTGGCCGAGGCGGCCGAGGCTCACCGGATCGACGTGAGCGTGCTGTTCGTGCCGCCGATGGCGGCCAAGGACGCGGCGCTGGACGCGATCCACGCGGGCGTCGGCAAGCTCGTGTTCCTCACCGAGCACGTGCCCTACCAGGACGTGATGCACGTGCTGGCCGAGGCCCGGGACCGCGGCACACAGGTGCTCGGGCCGAACACGGCCGGCCTGGTCGTGCCCGGTGTGGCGTCGGTCGGCATCATGCCGGGGTTCGCCGGCAACATCTTCCGGCCGGGCAACATCGGCGTGGTGTCCCGCAGCGGCAGCCTGGGCACGCTGATGGCGCTGAACCTGGTCGCCGCAGGCTACGGGCAGTCCGCCTTCATCGGCATCGGCGGCGACCCGATCCTGGGCACCACGACACTGGACGCCGTCCGCATGCTGGACGCCGATCCGCGGACCGACGCCGTGGTGCTGGTCGGCGAGATCGGCGGCACGATGGAGGAGGACGCCGCGGAGCACATCACCCGGATGTCCAAGCCGGTGGTCGCTTTCATCGCGGGCCGCAGCGCGCCGCCCGACCGCCGGATGGGACACGCGGGCGCCATCGTGACCGGGACGCGCGGCAGCGGACTGTCCAAGGTGGACGCGTTGACCAGTGCCGGCGCGGTCGTCATCGACGTGCCCAGCGAGGTAGCCGGCGCGCTGCGCGGATTCGGTGTACTGCCGGCCGCCGAGGGCGTCGCCCCCGCAGCGGCGTCCTGAGGCCGGCGATGGGAGTGGTCAGCCCGTCCACCGACGACCAGCGGGTGGCCGGGACCCAGACGATCAACCGGGCGCTGTCGGTGCTGCGGGTGCTGCGCGACGCGACGGGCGATCTCGGCGGTGCCGAGATCGCCCGCGCGGTCGGTCTGCACACCAGCACCACCCATCGCATCGTGAAGGCCCTGGTCGCCGCGGGTTACGTGATCCAGAACGAACGGACCGAGCGGTACCGACTGGGCCGCGAGTCGTTCCTGCTCGGGAGGGCCGCCGGGCGCACGCTCGGTTTCGACGCCGCCCTGCCGCTGCTGGAACGGCTGGCCGAACACACGGGGGAGTCGGTCAACCTGGTCGTCCGGGACGGCGCCGAGGGCGTGGTGGTGCTGCGGGTGGAGTCGCGGCAGCCACTGCGCTTCGCGCAGGCGGTCGGCGCGCGGATCCCGTTGTCCTGCACGAGCAGCGGCAAGGTGCTGCTGGCGTTCGCCGACGACCCGCCCGCCGAGGTCGCGCGACTGGGCGGGCTCCGGTCGCTCACGCCCACGACGATCACAGCGCCCGCCGACCTGCTCGCCGACCTGCGGGCCATCCGGGTCCGCGGGTACAGCGTGAACCGGGGGGAGCGGATCGCCGGTGTGTGCGGCGTCGCGGCACCCCTCCTGGACGGTGCCGGGCCGGTGACAGCGGCGATCGCCGTGCAGGGCCCGGCGATCCGGCTGACCGAGGACCACTTCCCGCGGTTCGGCGCGCTGGTGATGGACACGGCGCGGGCGGTGCTCGACACACTGCCGACCGGCTACCAAATCTGACCGACGGCCGAGCGGACGCTCAGTGGTCCGCCTCCAGCGCGTCCACGACGCGGGTGGCCGGGCGATCGTCCGGCTCCGGCATGATGGTGCGGCGATGGGTCTCGGGCAGGAACGCCGTCGCCGTGAGGCTGACGATGCCCACGACGACCATGTAGCCGGCGAAGAACCACGGCCGGCCGCCGTCCGCCGCGAACAGCACGGAGCCGATCAGCGGCGTGAGGCCACTGGCGTAGATGCCGGAGAACTGGTACACCGCGCCGACGCCGGTGTACCGGTAGCGCGTGTCGAACAGTTCCGACCAGAACGTCGAGAGCGGTGCGTAGATCGCGAAGTACCCCATGCCGAACGGGACGACGATGCCCAGCCAGATCCACGCCCGCTGGCCGGTCTGGATCGCCCACAGGGACGGGAAGGTCAGCACGAGCACGCTGAGCACGCCGGCGCAGTACACGGTCTTGCGGCCGACCCGGTCGCTGATCCCGCCGTACAGCGGCGTGAGCACGATTCC
The DNA here is from genome assembly GCA_035546415.1 of Pseudonocardiaceae bacterium. Taxonomy (GTDB): domain Bacteria; phylum Actinomycetota; class Actinomycetes; order Mycobacteriales; family Pseudonocardiaceae; genus DATEPR01. The sequence goes on along the minus strand of DASZXM010000908.1, from coordinate 3,017 downwards.
CACTGCCGACGCGATGATCACGCCGACCAGGGCGACGCTCCCGGGCAGGTGCAGCTGGTTGGCCACGAACGAGACCACCAGCACGGAGTAGGCGTTGTAGGTCAGGCCCTCGATCCACCGGGTACCCAGACTGAGCCACAGTTCCCTGGCGGAACCCCGGATCAGCGCCGCGAAGGGGAGTGTGGCCTCCTGCTGCCGCGCGCGAACGGCCGCGAAGGCCGGCGTCTCCAGCACCCTGAGCCGCACGTAGAGTCCGACCGCGACGAGCAGGATGCTGAGCAGGAAGCCGATCCGCCAGCCGTAGGCGACGAACGCGGCGTCGGGCAGCAGCGCGGAGAGCGCCGCGAACACGCCCGAGGCGAGGAGCAGCCCGGCGGGCACGCCGACCTGCGGCCAACTGCCGAAGAACCCACGGCGGCCGGGCGGCGCGTACTCCACCGCCATCACCACGGCGCCACCGTACTCGCCGCCGATGCCGATGCCCTGCAGGGCCCGCATCAGCACCAGCAGGACGGGCGCCCAGATGCCGATCTGGTGGTATGTCGGCAGCAGTCCGATCACAAAGGTGCCCAGCCCCATCACGAACAGGGTCAATACGAGCATCTTCTTGCGGCCGATCCGGTCGCCGAAGTGGCCGAACACCAGGCTGCCGATCGGCCGGGACAGGTACCCGACGGCGAAGGTGGCGAACGCGGCGATCACCCCGGCGGCGGGACTGAAGCCGGGGAAGAACAGCCGGTTGAAGGCCAGACTCGCGGCGGTGCCGTAGAGGAAGAAGTCGTACCACTCGATCGTCGTGCCGATCGCGCTGGCCAGCGCGACCCTCGCGACCGGTGCGTCCGAACCGGACCGGAACACGACGACCTCCCTTGTCGCTGCCATAATATGGAACAAAACTCCATATGCTGGTGTCGGCATGGTTCCACGGGTGGCGGATGGCGTCAATGCCGCATCGGTCCGTCAGTACAGGCCGCCGTTGACGTCCAGGATCGCGCCGGTGACATAACCGGCCGCCGGCGTGGCGAGGAAGCAGATCGTGGTGGCGATCTCGGCCGGCTCGGCCAGCCTGCGCAGTGGAATACCGGCCGCCAGTGCCGAACGCTGTTCGTCGGTGACATTGCGCCGGATGATGTCGGTGCCGACGAGGCCGGGGCACACGCAGTTGACCCTGACCCCCTCGGCGGCGAACTCGTGAGCCAGTTGCCTGGTCAGCGCGACCACTCCGCCCTTGGCCGCCGCGTAGGCCGTGCTCGCCGTGAAGCTGCGGTGGCGCCCGGCGATCGAACCCACGTTGACGACGGAGCCGCCGCCGCGTTCGCGCAGGTGTGGCAGGGCGGCCCGGACACACCGGAACACGCTCGTGAGGTCCACCGACAGGGTGCGCTCCCACGCTTCCTCGCTGAGTTCCTCCAGTCGCCCGGGTGGTGCGATCCCGGCGTTGTTGACCAGCGTGTCCACCGGTCCGAGCGTGCGCCGGATCTCCGCGAACGCGGCGTCGACCGAGGCCGTGCTGCTCACGTCGCACTCGACGCAGTGGTCCGCGGCGGTGGTGGGAGCCAGGTCCAGGACGGCCACCCGGGCGCCCAGTTCCCGGGCCAGGCGCACCACCGCGTCGCCGATTCCGCGTGCGCCGCCGGTGACCGCGACGGTGCGACCGGTGAGCGTGAACTGTCCATCCGCGCTGGCCACAGTGGACGATGTGGCGTCGGGCATGGTTGTCTCCTTCGGTGCTGCCGGTCGTGACGGTTGACACTCCAAAGTGGCACACCTAGCATAATGTGGCATCCGATTTCATAATCTGAAGCGCATGGCGCGAGTTCACCAACCGCGAAGGAGCGGTGAGTGATGCCAGAACTCCACAGCACCGTCAATCCACGCCTCCGGGACGACGTGAACCTGTTGAGCCGCTTGGACCGCGCTCCCATCACCCGCGCACTGAAGATCGGCATCGGGGTCCTGGTGCTGGTGTGGCTGATCGAGTCCTTCGACATCGGGATCGTCAGCACGCTGATCGTGATCCTCAAGCCGCACTGGCATCTGACGTCCACGCAGACCGGACTGCTCGGCGCGTCCGGAACCATCGGCCTGGTCATCGGGATCGTTCCTGCCGGCCGCCTCGCCGACATGTTCGGCCGCAAGACGGTGTTGCTGGTCGGCACGGCGGAATTCGCCGCGTTCACCATGCTGGCCGCGCTCGCGCACGGCTTCTGGACCCTGTTCGTGCTGCGAGTGATCGCCGGACTCGGCGAGGGCGCACTGTTCCCGGTGCCCTACATGATCATCTCCGAGCTGGTCGCGAAACGTCTGCGCGGCACCGTGATGGGCTACGCGCAGTGGGTGCTCAACGGCGGCTACACGCTGCCGGCGCTGGTCGGCATCTGGGTGGTCAGCGCGTTCCCCGTCGAGTGGTCCTGGCGGGTTCCGTTGCTGCTCGGCGGTTTTCCGCTGCTGCTCATCCCGGCGCTGATCCGATGGGTGCCGGAGACACCGCGGTTCCTGCTCAAGCGGGCCGAACTGCGCGACCGGCCCGCCGACCGGGACAAGGTACGCGGCCTGGTGGAACGGATCGAGGACGAGGCCGGTCTGTCGCACGACACGTCGATCGTCGACGACGGCGCGCTGAGCGTGCTGACGACCACCGCGCACCGCACCGTGCGGATGCGCACCCTCCTCTCGCCGCCCTACCTATCCCGCAGCCTGATCGCGTACGCGGCGCTGACGTCGTCCTTCGTCATCTGGTATACGATGCTGACCTACGCGCCGACCGTCTTCACCGGACTGCTGCACGCGACGCCGCGCACCAGCCTGCTCTACACCGGCATCATGATGTTCATCTCCGCCTTCGGCGTGTTCTTCCAGGGCCGCTGGGGTGACCGGTTCGGGCGCAAACGCACGTTCGGTGTCTACATCCTGCTGGCCGCGATCGGCATGGTGGTGCTGCCGGCGTACCAGGTGTTCGGGCTCGGTGTGACGATCGTGGCCGGCGTGCTGGTGGCGTGGTTCGGCCTGGGCAGCTT
>DASZXM010000907.1:0-2644 GCA_035546415.1 Pseudonocardiaceae bacterium | reverse complement strand
CGGTGTGCTGCTGGACGGCCTGCCCGGGGCGCGCGCCGACGTCTCGCTGTACCCGGGCGGCGGTGGCGGCGTGGACGTCACGGTGCCCGGTGCTCGGGTGCCGGCGCTGGTGCAGGTCAGCTGGTCGGACAAGGACGAACTGCACATCGACGAGGTGCGGATACCGGACGACCTGGCACACACCGGACTGTTCCAGCGGCTGATGTTCAACACGGAGCGACTGGCCGCGATGCTCGGCTTCCGGCGGGTGGGGCTGCTGGCGACCGAGCGGGGCACCTACGCGTTCGCGATCATGGGCTATCCACGCGACCCCGAACTGCACCGCGCCCTGCGCCACGGCCGCTGACCACGGCGGCTGATCACGGCCGCCGACCATGGTCGCTCGCCACGGTCGCTCGCCACGGTCGCTCGCCACGGCCGCCGATCACCGCCGCTGATCACGCCGCTCCCCACGACAGCCGACCACCGCCACTGACCACGCCGCCCGCCACAGCACCCGACCACCGCCACCGACCACGGCCACTCCCCACAGCCGCCGACCACCGCCGCTGATCACCCCGCCGACCACGGCCGCTGATCACGGCCGTTGGTCACGGCAGCAGCGACCGGCGCAGCTTCGCCATCGCGTCGGCACCGACAGCCGCCTCCGTCGCGGCCAGCAGCGCCGCACCGGACTCCGCCGCACGCACCAGGTCGTTCCGCGCCGCCGTGATCTCCGCACGCACCCGGTCCCGATCGGCCGCCGCGCGGATGTCCCGGACCTCACGGGCGCGGACCGCCCGGATGCTGTCGGCGACGGCCACCACGAACGGTGCGCGCTCGTCCCGGCCGGCCTCGACCAGCCGGGCCACCTCGCCGTCGGGCAGGAAGAACAGGGTGGTCGTGGAGAACTCGCTCATCGACGTCTGCCGCGACCAACGGGTGAGCAGCCCGGACTTCGCGTCCACCAGGGGCGCCAGGTCGACGTAGAACCGGGCGTCGACGGTGGCCAGCAGGCCGGCCGAGTCGCCCAGGGCGGCCCGCAGTTCGTCCACCGCCCGCGTCTGTTCCCGCAGCACCGCGGCGAACTCGGCCGACACGTCGTCCCCGGCCAGCAGGCGCTCGGCCAGTCCGAGCAGCCGCTCCCCGCGCACGCACAACTCCTGCAGCGCCACCGCGACCCGTACCAGGTGCCGCGCCACCTCGGCGTCCTTGTCGACGTGCCGCCCGTCCAGGAAGCGGCCCCAGTACGACGACAGGATCTCCGCCAGCTTCGCGATCAGCCCGAACACCGGCCGACCCTATCCGGCCCTCAGTAGGAACGCGGCAGGCGGAGGGTGTGCTGGGCGACGTAGTTGAGGATCATCTCGCGGTTCACCGGCGCGATGCGCAGCAGCCGGGCCAGGCCCCACAGCGGCACCAGGCCGTACTCGTCGGACAGCCCGTTCCCGCCGTGTGTCTGGATCGCCGCGTCCACGGCTGCCAGCGCCGCCTCGGCGGCCGCGTACTTCGCCATGTTGGCCGTCTCGCCGGCCGGCTGGCCGTTGTCGTGCAGCCACGCCGCCTTCGTCGTCATCAGCGCGGCCAGCTCCACCTCGATCGCGGCCTTCGCCAGCGCGTGTGACACGCCCTGGTGGCTGCCGATCGGCACGTCCCACACCTGACGGGTGCGTGCATACTCCGCTGCCCGGGCCAGTGCGTACCGGCCGACGCCGACGCACACCGCCGCACCCGTGACCCGCTCCGGGTTGAGCCCGTGGAAGACCTGGTCGAAGCCGTGGTGCTCCTCGCCGACCAGCTGGTCCGGGCCGACGCGGACGTCGTCGAAGTACAGCGTGAACTGGCGTTCGGGCAGGGCGATCCCGACCGGCAGCGGGGTCGCGGTCAGGCCGGGCGCGTCCGTGGGCACCAGGAACAGCGACAGCCGGTCCGGGCCGGTGCGGGCGACGACGAGGATCGCGTCGGCCTCGTCAACGCCGGATATGTAGTACTTGGTGCCGTTCAGCAGCCAGTCCGAGCCGTCCCGGGTGGCCGTCGTGGCGAGCCGGTGGGTGTTGGAGCCGGCGTCCGGCTCGGTGATCGCGAACACCACCTTGCTGGTGCCGGCGGCCATCGGCGGCAGCCACGTCCGCTGCTGCTCGGCCGTGCCGTAGCGGGACAGCACCTCGCCGGAGATCGCGCTGGACACCAGCAACAGCAGCAGCGGGCAGCCCTCCGCCGCGGTCGCCTCGCAGACGACCGCCAGCTCGCTCAGGCCCGCGCCACCGCCGCCGAACTCCTCCGGGATGTTCACGCCGATGAAGCCCTGTTTGCCCAGCGCCTGCCAGAGCTCGTCGGTGGGCGTGCGGCTGGCCGCGTGCGACGCGTAGTAGGCACCGCCGAACGACCGGGCGATGGCGGCGACCGCGTCCCGCAGTTCCGTGTGCTCCTCCACTACACCCTCCCCACGAACAAAACAGCCTCCGCCGACGCCGACAGCAGGTCCGCCAACTGCTCGTCGGGCAGCCCGCTGGCGTGGAACAGCGTCGACTGGATCGCGCCGATGGCCGCGTGCACCAGCGCCCGCAGCGCCGCGTCGCTCCCGTCCGGCCGCAGCAGGGCCAGCACGTGCACCCATTCCTCCAGGTACATGCGCTGCTTGCGGCGCAGCCGGTGCCGGTCGGCG
>DASZXM010000906.1:0-5947 GCA_035546415.1 Pseudonocardiaceae bacterium | reverse complement strand
TCGGCGATGGTGTCCGTCAGCGTTGCCACGTCGGCGCCACGCTGCCGTCGGGTCCGACCCACGGCTGCCGACGCACTGCGATAGACGACCGCGAGGAAGGGGATATCGTGGTCGGGACTGTCCCGCAGGGATGCGAAGGCCGCGACACACGCCTCGTAGGCCAGGCGGTCGGCATCGTCAAACGACCCGTTCCGCCTGCCGACCCTGGCCCGGCAGTAGCGCACCGCGATGGTCCGGGCGATCGTCAGCAGGTGATCCACCGCGGCGAGGTTGCCGTCCAGTGCCCAGGACACGATCTCCGGTGACAGTTCCGGTTGACCGCGGTGAAGCGAGGCGTCCTCGTCTCGAGGCTGGCCCGTCGCCGATGAGATCGTCATGCCGTGTCCACTCGCTTCACAAATATTTGCGTCACGCAATATTCGTTGGGAGAGTACCTTCTTCTCGCAGAATGACAAGGAGTTCAGGTGGAGCCCATCGTCCGTGTGCTGCTTGTCGAGGACGACGTGTTCATTCAGCGCGCCCTGGGCCTGGCGCTACGGGACGAGGGCTTCGACGTGATCGGCGTGCCATCGGGCGAAGCTGCGTTGGACCAGTTGGACACCACAGCGGTGGACGTCGTACTGCTGGACCTGATGCTGCCCGGCGTCGACGGCCTGACCGTGTGCCGGACCCTGCGGTCGCAGGGCGACCTGCCGATCATTGTCATCACGGCCCGCACCTCGACCGCGGACGTGGTCGGCGGGTTGGAAGCCGGCGCCGACGACTACGTCACCAAACCACTGGTCGCCAGTGAACTGGCCGCTCGCATCCGAGCCCTGCTGCGCCGCCGGGCGCCCTCCCCGCGCGACGTCCGATCCGTCATCCGGGTGGGTGACCTGGAGATCCGGCCGGACGAACACATCGTGCACCGCACGGGCGGCAAGGTCCACCTGACCCGCACGGAGTTCCTACTGCTGTTGGAACTCGCCGATGCGGGCGGCACAGTGGTCGGCCGGCGGGAACTGCTGCGCCGGGTCTGGGGCTACGACTACTTCCCCGACACCCGCCTGTTGGACGTGCACATCCGCCGGCTGCGCCGCAAGGTCGAGGACGACCCGGACAACCCGGTCCTGGTCGTCACGGTGCGCGGCAGTGGTTACAAGATCGGACTGCCGGTCCATGACGGCGAACGCGCGGGCCGGTGAGCCGACGGGGACGGCGCCGGGTCCGGCTGTCGCTGCGCTGGCGGGTGGCGGCGGCCTTCGGCCTGGGTTCGCTGCTGCTGACCAGCGTGCTGGCCGTGGCCGCGTGGAACCTGGTGTCCGGTTACATGCTCCAACAACGGCAGGACAGCGCGGTGCGGCAGGCACGGGTCAACGTACGGCTGGTCGACCAGGCATTACGCACCAGATCCGAGGGACTGGACGAACTGTTGACCGGCCTGACCACCGGGCCCGATTCCAGCATCCTGCTGCACCAGCCGGGTCGGTGGGTCACCAGCGGCCGACAGGTCGACCCCGACTCGCTGCCGGTGCCGTTCCTGTCGCTGGCCAAACGGGGGACGGCCGCCGAGCAGCGGATGCGTGTGGAAGGTGTCCCGGTGCTGGCCGTCGCGCTGCCCGTGGATCGCACAGGCGACACCTACATCGAACTGTTCCCCCTGCTGCAGTTGGATGAGACGTTCCGGTTCCTCAGCGCGCTGCTGGTCGCCGGCGCCGTGGCCGGCGGCGTGCTCGGTGGCGGGCTGGGCGTGTGGACCAGTCAACGTGCCCTGCGGCCGCTGCACGGACTGACCGCGGCCGCCGCCCGGATCGCGTCGGGTGACCTCAGCGCTCGGCTGCCGCCACAGTCCGACCGTGACCTGGCCCAGTTGGAGAGCACGTTCAACGCGACAGCCGAGGCTCTGGAACAGCGGGTCCGCCGGGACGCCCGGTTCGCCGGCGACGTGAGCCACGAACTGCGCTCCCCGCTGACCACGCTGGTCAACGTCGCCGAAGTCCTGGAGCACCATGAGCACGAACTGCCGGCACCGTCGCGCGAGGCCGTCCGGTTGTTGACCTCGGTACTGCAGGGATTTCAGCGGATGGTGGTCGACCTGCTGGAGATCTCCCGCGCCGACCTGGACGCCGACGTCCTCGAGCCGGAACAGGTCGACCTGGCCGAACTGGTCGGCGATGTCCTGGCAGTGGCACGCCTGGGACGTCCGGTCACCGTGACCGCGCAGCCGGATCCCGTGACCGTCGAGGCTGACCGGCGGACGCTGGAACGGATCGTCGCCAATCTCGTGGACAATGCCGACCGGCATGCCGGCGGACCGGTGCGCATCGGGATCACCGGGGATGGCACGAGCGTGCGGGTCGAGGTCGATGACGCAGGCCCTGGCGTGCCGGTCGAATTGCGGGAGCGTGTCTTCGAGCGGTTCGCGCGCGGCGTGCTCAGCGGGCGGCGGGGCTCCAGTACCGGCAGCGGTCTGGGGCTTGCGCTGGTCGCCCAGCACGTGGCGCGACACGGTGGCAGGGTGTGGGTCGAGGACCGGCCCGGCGGTGGCGCCCGGTTCGTCGTGTGTCTACCGGTGGAGGCCCGAGCATGAGACGTGTCTGGGTGGCGGCCGCCTGTCTTTGCGCGGGTATGGGGCTGGTCGGCTGCGGGGTGAGCGTGCAGGACTCCCCGACACCGCTGACGCCGACGGCTACGCCACCGGAACCCACTCCGACGACGACCTTGCAGCCGGACTCACCGTCCACGACTCCCGCGGTACCCAGTGGCGGTGTCGGGCCCTGCACGGGTGGCTCGGAACTGTCAGGCTGTCGTCAGGTTCCGACATCGTCATGACCGGGAGAATGGACGTCACCATGAAACGAGGTGACACCACAACGATGACTTCCGGCCTGTACCTGACCCAACCGCGTGACCGCGTGACCGCCGAACGTCTGTACCTGGAGTTCCACGCCGTCCTGCCGCTGTCGGTCGTGTACAGGACGGTCGCCGCGGCCGAGCACGACCTGCAAGGCCAGATCGTGCCCGAGGCCTGGGACGAGATGGTGTACCGGTTGGCCCAGTATCGGCTCGGCCAGCTCGTCACAGAGGATGCCAACTAGTGAAGCGCTACGGCCAGCACTGTCCGATCTCCCGAGCCGCCGAGTTGCTGACCGAGCAGTGGACGCTGCTGGTGATCCGGGAATGCCTGTACGGCAGCGAACGGCTCTCCGATATCGCTCGCGGCGTGCCGGCCATGTCGACGACACTGCTGTCCACGCGGTTGCGCACGCTGGAGGAAGCCGGGTTGGTCGAGCGGGAGGACGATGTGCCGCGTGATCCCGCATACCGGTTGACTCGCGCCGGCAGGGAACTGGCGCCGATTGTGGAGGGCCTGGGCCGATGGGGACAGCGGTGGCTGCCCCGACCGCGGCTGCGCGACTACGACCCGGGCGTGCTCGTGCTGGACATCAGCCGCGAGATCGACAGGTCCGAGCTACCTGTACGGCCGATCGCCGTACACATCGCCTTCGCCGACGGCACGCCGCCCCGCCAGTGGTGGCTGGTGCTGGGCCGTGCGCACACCCGGGTGGCCAGGCACAGGCCCGACGTGGACGTCGCGCTGCGCATCGAGTGTACGGTCGCCGCGTTGACGGACGTGTGGCTGGGACATCTGAGCTGGCTGCAGGCGGTGCGCGAGGACGCCATCCGGTTCGTTGGTGAGCGTGACACCGCGCGGACGGTGTTGGGCTGGATCAGGACGAGCCACTTCGCCATGGTGCGACGGGGTGGTGCTGACGACATTCCGACCAGTCCCGTGGTGACCGATGGCAACGCGGCAGTCCGGTGACCCATATCTGACCCACGACGCAACAGTTGCGTGAGACAAATGTTGCGAGATTGGATACAACGTACCCATGGTGCGAGGACGTAGCGGTCAGTCGACGCCGGTGCAGGGCGTCAAGGCCGATGCCGTGACCGATGGCGTGACCGATGCCGTCGTGACGGCATCCCGGCTGCTCGTCGCCGTGTCGGCCCGATCGATCGCATCGGCGGACGAGACGATCACGTTCCCGCAGTTCCGCCTGCTGGTGCTGCTCGCTTCGCGAGGTCCGATGAACCTGTCGGCTCTCGCCGAGCACCTGGGCGTCCTGCCCTCGACCGGCACTCACATGATCGACCGGCTGGTCACCACCGGCCTGGTCGATCGACGGGTCAACCCGGCGTCGCGCCGCGAGATCATGATCGGCCTGACCGATGACGGCGCGGCCATCGCGGCCAAGGCGGCCCAGAAGCGGCGTCGGGAGATCGCCCGGATCCTCGCCCGCATGCCCGAGCGCGGCCAGCAGGCGTTGGTGACGGTGCTGGAGCAGTTCAACGAAGCCGGAGGTGAACCTCCGGCCGGCGATGACACCTCGGGTGGCACGGACTGGATCTGACAGCGCACCCGTCCTGTCCGCTCAGCCGGTTCCTGCCTCCGCTGCCGTGTGGACGCGATGTTGGCCGGCAGACAACTGTTGCGCGATGACGAGAACCGCTCGTCGTTGTGCGGATGACCGCCATGCTGGGTATGGTGAATCCTTCCGACAGGGCCGACGCGACGGGGGAGTCGTCACACTCGAGTGGAAGGCACCACCGACATGATGTCCACTCCGGTCTGGGCACGAGTGGGTCACCACCTTCGGACGTCGAAGACATCCGTGCGCGTCGGGGACGGCGCGGTGACCATCGCCGTCACCAGTAACCTCGATGCCAGGAACGCGGCCGCGTTCCTGGCCGAACTGCGTGAACTGAGCGAGGTCTGCGTCGGTGAACTCGTGGTCGACCTGACCAACTGCACCGAGATCACCACTGCGGTGCTCAGCGGCTTGGAGGCCACCCACGACGCGTGCCGGCGTGCCAGATGCCGGTTGGTCGTGCGGGTCGCCCGCCCAGACATCGCCACCGCCTTGAGCCGAGCTGGTATCCCCTTGGTCGACCCCGAGCGGCCGCGTTCACCAGAAGGCCGTTGACTCAGTAGCCGGGCGCGATCGCGTCTGGCCTACCCCTCTTTGTCAGGCTGAGGTGAGACACCCCGAGTGAGTACCGGGGTACCCGACCGAGGGCGGGATCGGAGATCCTTGTGTACGTGTCCACCCCATCTGACGACCAGCCCGACTCCTCAGCAGCCGACCCCGCACCGCGGCCGACCCGGCGAGTGTTCAGCCCGGAGTACAAGCTGGCCATCGTCGCCGAGTACGAGAACGCCCCCAACGGTGAGAAAGGCGCCATCCTGCGCCGGGAGGGCCCGTACTCGTCCCACGTCATCGAGTGGACCAGGGCGCGTGACGCTGGCGTGCTGACCGGCACGCCAGCACAGCCAGCGACATCCGCGAAGCGTTCGAAGAAATCCGCCGAGCAGATCGAGTTGGAGAAACTGCGCCGCCAGAACGAGAAATTGAAGTCTGACCTGGCGAAGACCCGGATGGCATTGGACATTATGGGAAAAGCGCACGCGCTCTGTGCGCCACGAAGCGCACGGTCGTATCCCCAGCCCAGCTGTGGTGAACTCGGAAGGAGGTTCACGGGTCTGATGGCTTACCCGAACCCGAAAGGCTAACGGGGACAAGAGCATGCCAGAAAACCGGAGGCCGGCTCCAGGCATTAGGGACGGCGCTTCGGGAGACCCGCGTGATATGGCGAAAGCTGGATTGCCTGAACCCCAATCTCCAGAAGGTGAAAAGTGAGACACCCGTCGGAACAACGCCTGTAACCGACGCCGGTCCTGCCGAGGTTTCAAGAGCGGCCGAGGCAACTTCCGGGACCAGGAGCGATGCCCAATGAGGGCATTGAAGGAGATGAGTGGGGCGCCTACGTCACGCTGCAACGTACGACCGTGACGAACGTGGGATCGCCTACCGGACGCGAGTCCTATGGCGACGGAGGTCTCGTAGTAGTCGCCGGAGTCACGCCCGGCCAAGGAGGACGGGAAAGCCGTCCACAGGGCCAAGGA
>DASZXM010000905.1:0-4063 GCA_035546415.1 Pseudonocardiaceae bacterium | reverse complement strand
AATGCTGCCTGGTCACGGACGGCGGCGGCGCGCTGGTTCTCACGTCGGCGGACCGCGCGACCGACTTCCCCAAGCCACCGGTGTACGTGCTGGGCACGGGCGAGACGTTCGAGACACCGCTGATCTCCCAGATGGCGGACTTCACGACGTCGGCGGCGTTCCGCCGGGCCAGCGCGGAAGCTTTCGCCGAGGCCGGCATCACCCACGGCGACGTGGACCACGTGATGATCTACGACGCGTTCGCGCACGTGCCGATCTACGGCCTGGAGGACATGGGTTTCGTCCCGCGGGGTGAGGCGGGCGCGTTCATCGCCGAGGGCAACACGTCCCCTGGTGGGCGGCTTCCGTTGAACACCAACGGAGGCGGACTGTCCTACACGCACACCGGCATGTACGGCATGTTCCTGCTCCAGGAGTCGGTCCGCCAACTGCGGGGGGAGGCGGCGGCGCAGGTGGAGGGCGTGGACGTCAGCGTGGCCCTGGGCAACGGCGGAATGTTCATGTCAGCGGGTTGTTTGGTACTGGGCGGGCAGGTCCACGGCGGCGGGCGCTGACTCTGGCTGTTCGGGCGTTCGGCTGCTCTGGCATTGCTTGACCGACCAAACCGGAAGCCTGCCGCCAAAGGTGCCCGACGCGACGACCCAGGCGCCCCCGGCAAACGCTAACCGGCACCGCACGAAACCGCACCCAAAGCCACCCCGACAACCGAACCCGACAGCCCACCCCGACCACGACGAAACCGACCCGCCGAAAGAGGAACGCCAGGCTCACAACAATCAGGCGGGCGGGTTCTTCGGGTTCTTCGTCTGGTGCGCGTTCTGCCGCTCCGTTTCCGCCGCTACGTAGCGGGTGCCGCGGAAGCCGCTGGCTGCCGCCGCGATCAGGCATGCCGCGATGGCGAAGGCGAAGGCCACGTGCAGGCCGTTGTGGAATGGGCCGGAAATCAGGTTGGGGAAGTATCCGTTGCCGGTCAGCGCGACCACGTCACTGTGCGGCAGCGCGTTCAGCACGTTGTTGCCCACCAGGTGCTGGATCGGGTTGTAGCCCAGGAATGCCGCGAACAGCACGGACACCGGTGGTGTGTTGCCCACCGCCGTGGCGACCGCCGCCGGGATGTGGTGCGCCTCCAGGCCGGACGTCAGTGTCTGCGGCAGCACCGCCGCCAGACCGGCGATCATCAGGCTGAAGAAGATGCCGATGGAGAACACCTGCGCGGAGTTCTGGAACGTGGAGTTCATCCCGCCACCCGCGCCCCGGTGGTGCGCCGGCAGGCTGTTCATGACCGCGGCCCGGTTCGGTGATGCGAAACAGCCCATTGCCAGGCCGTTCAGCAGCAGGATTCCGGCGAATTCCCAGTAGTTGAAGTCGATCGGCAGCAGTTCCAACAGGACGAACGTGGCCGCCGCGACGACCATGCCCGACGTCGCGAACGGTCGGGCGCCGAACCGGTCCGACAGGTAGCCCGACAGTGGCCCCGCCGTCAGGAAGCCGACCGTCAACGGCAGCATGTGGATACCGGCCCACAGCGGTGTCTGTTCGAAGGAGTAGCCGTGCAACGGCAACCAGATGCCCTGTAGCCAGATGATCATCATGAACATCAGGCCACCGCGCCCCAGCGCCGACAGGAACGTGGACAGCGTGCCGAACGTGAACGCCCGGATCCGGAACAGCGGCAACCGGAACATCGGGTACCGCACCCGCGTCTCGATCACGCCGAAGGCGATGAGCAACGCGATCCCGACCGTCAGCGACGTCACCACGAACGGGCTGGTCCAGCCCATCACGTGCCCGCCGTGCGGCTGGATTCCGTGCGTCACACCGATCATCACCAGGATCAGCCCGACCGCGAACGTGACGTTGCCCAGCCAGTCGATCGGCTCGCCGGACCGCGTCCCGATGTCGCGCAGCCGCCGGTAGGCCCACACCGCGCCGAACACACCGCACGGCACCGAGATCAGGAACACCAGCCGCCAGTTGATCGGCGCCAGCAGGCCGCCCAGGACCAGCCCGATGAACGTGCCGCTGATGCCGGCCACGTTGTTGATGCCCAGCGCGAGTCCGCGCTGCCGGGCCGGGAACGCGTCGGTGAGGATCGCCCCGGAGTTGCCCACCAGGAACGCACCGCCGACACCCTGCACAATTCGCCAGACCAACAGCCACCACGCGCCCGCGTGCCCCTGCATCCAGTCGATCGTCAGCATCAGCGACGCGAACGTGTAGATGACGAAGCCGAGGTTGTACATCCGCACCCGGCCGAACATGTCCCCGAGGCGGCCCACGCTGACCACCAGCACCGAACTGGTCACCAGGTAGCCCAGGATCATCCACAGCAGGTACGTGCTGTTGCCGGGCTGGAGCGGGTCCAGGCCGATGCCGCGGAAGATGTCCGGCATCGCGATCAGCATGATCGACGAGTCGATCGTGGCGAGGAGGACACCGACCGTCGTGTTGGTCAGGGCCACCCACTTGTACCGGTCGCTCCGCGAGTCAGCGGTACGTGCCATGTCGACCTCGACCACCGCGCCTCCCGCAGCCTGATGTTCGTTCGTCGAACTATCTTTACCCCACGGCTCCCACCAGGGCAAACACTCAGTCCCGCCAGGTGAGCAGCGCGTCCAGCACCTCGACGTCGGCACCGCGCACCAGTAGCGGGTTGACCTCAAGGGACTCCAGCCGTTCGCCCAGCGCCTCGGCCAGTCGCGTGATCCGCACCACAACGGAGGCGATCGCGTCCAGGTCAGCGGCCTGTCCGCCCCGCGCGCCGCGCAGCACGGCGGCCCCCCGCAGCTCGCCCAGCGCGGCGACCACGTCGTCGGCCGTCACCGGCAGCACCCGCTGCACCGTGTCCCGCAGCACCTCGACCCACACGCCGCCCAGGCCGATCGCCAGCACCAGCCCCCACACCGGGTCGCGCACGATGCCGACCAGCAGTTCCACGCCACCGGACCGCTGCGGCTGCACCAGCGTCGACGCGCCCTCCGCGCCGGCCAGTACCGCCAGCACCTCGCCGTGCGCGGTGCGCACAGCAGCGGCGTCGGCGAGTCCCAACCGGACGCCACCGATGTCGCTCTTGTGGCCCAGCCCGTCCGCGACGGCCTTCAGCACGACCGGATACCCGAACCGCTCGGCGGCGGCGACGGCCGTGTCCGCGTCCGGTGCCAGTTCGGCCGGCACCACGGGTACGCCGTGCTCGGCCAGGAACGCGGCCGCCCGGTGCTCGACCCACGTGCCGGAACCGGCGACGTCCAGCGGATCGGGCGGTGCGGGCGGCTCGGTGACCGACCGGGCCGACTCCGCCCACCGCACGGCGGCGCCCAACGCGGTCATGCCGTGCTCGATCCCGCCCGCCACGTACGGATAGCCCGTCTCGTCCTGCACTCGCCTGCCGAACTCGCTCACGTCGATCAGCACGTTGCTCAGCACGACGACCGGCCGCGACGCCGACCGGATGATCCCGGTGCTGTTGCGGTACAGCGTGAACGCCAGCGCCGGGTCGGGCGGCTCGGCCCGCGGCAGGTCGCTGAGCAGCACGACCTCGTCCACGCCGGGGTCCTCGGCCACGATCGCCAGCGCCCGACTGAGCAGCGTCCGGTCCACGACGACGTACCCGGTGACGTCCAGCGGGTTCTGCACGGTCGCGAAGTCGGGCAGCAGCTCGCGCAGGGCGGCGCAGGTGGCCGGGGCGAACGGCGGCAGCTCCAGACCCTCCTGCTCGGCGCGGTCGGCGATGATCTCGGATGCCCCGCCGGACGGCGTGACCACGCCCACCCGCCTGCCCGGCAGTGGGGGCGCGGACGCGAGCAGGCCGGCTGTGCGGATCAGGTCCTCCCGCGACCGCACCCGCACCACACCCAGCTGGCGGAACACGGCGTCGATGACGCTGTCGTCGCCGACCAGCGCACCGGTGTGCGCCTGCGCCGTGCGGGACGCCAGTTGGCTGGTGCCGATCTTGAGCGCCACCACCGGTTTGCCGGCGAGTTGCGCCCGGCGGGCGGCGGCGGCGAACTCGTCCGGCCGGCGCACCGACTCCAGGAACAGCGCGATCACCTTCGTCGCCGGGTCG
>DASZXM010000904.1:0-5128 GCA_035546415.1 Pseudonocardiaceae bacterium | reverse complement strand
CGGCCGGTGCAACTGGTACAGGTCGATCCAGTCGGTGCCCAAGCGCCGCAGCGACGAGTCGACGGCCCGCTGCACGTACCGGCGGGACGCCCGCGCGCCGAAGTCCGGACCGTTGGCGCCCCGCATGTCCATGCCGAACTTGGTGGCGATCACCACGCCGTCCCGACGCCCGGCGAGAGCCGCGCCGAGTAACTCCTCGCTCCGTCCCCGCGGCGCGCCGTACACGTCGGCGACGTCGAAGAACGTGATCCCGGCTGCCAGCGCGGCATCGACCACCGCGCGGGCGCCGGCCAGGGACTCGGTCGCGGTGCCCGGTCTGCTCAGGTTGTTGCACCCGAGACCCACCACGCTGACCGCGAGCCCTGACCCACCAAGCCGTCGGAGCTCCACGAGCAGGGGACCCTACCGGTATCGGGACCACCCGGCGCTCGTGTCGCCCGTTCGGACGCTGGCCAGCCGCCGCCGCAACTCCGGCACCACGTGCGGGTTGCTGCGCAGGATCGGCAGCACGCTCGTGGCCAGCTTCAGCTCCCTGACCTCGCGCAGCACGGCGAAACCCGGCCACCGCACCACGTCGAACCCGTAGCGGCGGGCGAACTGCCGCGCCGCCCGCCGGGAGCTGCCGAAGCGGTGCACCCCGACGGGGATCGGCGTGAGGTCCCATTCCGGCGGACCGATGCACGTCGAGTCGAAGTCGCACAGCACCGGCCCGTTCGGACCCGCGATGAGATTCCCGAGATGGGCATCCCCGTGCACGACGGCGGGCGCCAGTGGATAGTCCAACGTGGCCAGCCGTTCGGCCAGCCGCTCACAGCGGTCCTCCAGGAACCGGCGGTCCGCGGGATCCAGTTCCTCCGCGTCGCCGAGACGGCGTCGAACGTCGTCGAGCGGCTCCCACGACGGGAGGTCGATGTGCGGCGTCGGCAACTCGTGCACCTGTTTGAGCAGCGTCGCGAGGTCCTTCGTGGTCGCCTGGCGCCCGCTGTCGGGCACCGCCTCCCACACCGTCGCCAGGTAGTCGCCCACCTCCACCGGCTGCCGCACGCCCGGCAGCAGCCGCACCGCCGGCACGCCGTTGTCGGCCAGCCAGCCGGCCACGTCGACCACCTTGCGCACCCGGTGCCGCAGCGCCGTCGACCCGGCGATGCGCACCACGACCGGGTCGGCACGCAGCCGGAACACGGCGTTGGACGTGAACTTGAGCAGCCGGGCACCCCGTGGGTCGACGCCCACGGCGGCGCACACCGCCGCGAGCACGTGGCCCAACCGTTCCGGCGTGAACCGGCCCATCGATGTATCGGCACGCATCGATGCCCGGGGGTCAACTGGCGCCGTCATGGTCACCGCATCTCGAACGCCCAGGTGGCGTCAGCTCTGCAGGAAGTTGTTGATCCGCTCGGAGAGGTCGCGTGCGTCGCTGTTGTTGCTGCGCTTGTCGGCCTCCGCCTTGAGCGGTTTGATCCGTTCCTTCGTGCGCGCCGACTTCAGGCCCTCCGCCAGGTCGACCGCTGACCGGCCGATCCTGGTCCCGTGGTCGACGTCACCGTCGATCAGGTGGTTGGTGCCCAGCATGGACAGGTTGAACGCCTTGCTGCGCGCCATCTCGTCGCCGTACGTGCCGATCGCCCTGGTCAGCGCGGGGATCGCGTAGCGCGTGTGCTTGCGGTCCACCTCCATGGCCAGCACGGTGTGCACCGTCCCGACCATCGCGTACAGGTCCGTCTCGTTGAAGAAGCTCACCCACGAGTCCGGGTTGGTGTGGTCGGCGCGGGCGAACTCGTCCTTGGTCCGGTTGATCAGTTTCATGGCCTGGCGCTCGTTCTTCAGCGCCGCGTACGCCCAGGCCTCGTTCGCGCACAGCACGGCGACGGCGAGTTCCGAACCGGACTCCTGGGCGGCGATCTGGCCGAGCTGGAACAGTTTCAGCGCGTCGTTGGGAGCGTTCTGGTGCAGGTAGACCCGGCCCATCCGGTACAGGATGTTCGCCACCAACGGGTCGTTGCGCCCGGCTCTGGCCAGTTCGAGGGCGTGGGCGAAGTGGTTGCGCGACGCGTCGATCAGGCCGCTGTCGAACGACGTCCAGCCCGCGAGATTGTGCAGGTCGGCGAGGGCCACGTAGAGCCTTTCCCGGACCTGGTCGGATGCGTTCGCGTCGAGCAACTGCTGTCCCCACGACAACTGCGCGACCACGGCGTCCCGGCAGAAACCGCCGCCGTACTGGTAGTCGAGCGCGCGCAGTGCCCTGGTCGCCGCCTCCACCTGCCGGACGTCGGTCATGCCGATCCGTCCCGGGGCCGGAGCCTGGGCGGGGTGTGCCACCCACGACGCGGAGTCCTTGCCCATCACTGCCGCACCCATGGTGACGGCAGCGGCGTGCGCGAGGAACCTCCGTCGTTTCACCGACTCGTCCTCCTCAGCCTGGGGGTCCGCCTCCGAAGTGGCGACCCTCACCGCGGTGGCCTCGTCATACGCGAGGCCCATGTAGCCCCTCGGGATGCTCAGGCCGTCGGCGATGCGGGCCAACACGTCGTAGGCCATCACCTGGCGACCCTTGAGGATCTCCGAGACCTCGGACTGTGACTGGCCGGTGAGCGCAGCGATCTGACGCTGTGACACGCCCCTGCGACGGAGGAGCCGGTAGATCTGGCTCACGTCACGGTTGGACAGCGCGTCACGCATCTCTCGCTGTTCCCAGACATCGGGTGTAACAGGTGAGCCCTGTGTACCGATGGTATTCAATTGCGCCCCCTCACAGTCCGTTGGGCGTCAACCGCAGGGTAGAGCCATTTTGCGAATGCCGAGAAGTACGGATCGGCGAGGCTGATCGGCTGCACTGAACTCCGCCGACCGCTCACCGTTGTAGTACCACCGATCGGCGCTCTGGCTCCCCACTGGAGGTGTCCACGACGCAGTCTAGTTTCTGGTAAGCAGTCGAGCACGGAGGGAAGCGGAGCTGTGGACGCCGAAGACTCGCTCACGGGGTCGAGTGTCGACCTCGCGGAGCCGGTGGGTTCCACGTCCCGGGTGAGCCTCACGGCTCCCGCGCGTCCCGCGCTTCGTCCCGAACCGGGGTTCGGTGTGAGCATGGGTGTCGACGACCGACCGGCGGGCATCCGCCAGTGGCGGGTCCGCTGTCAGGACGTGGCGAACCGGGAACGTTTCCTCACATTGTTCGTCGAGCATGGCAGGGTGGTGCTGGTGGGTCCGCCCGGCGAGTCCGCGGTGCTGACCCCGGCACAGCTCACCCAGTTGAGAACGGCTCTGCAGGAAGCCGCCGACGAGGCGGAAAGGTGACGGTGACGTTTCGGTGGACGAGATCCTCGGGCAGGTCTTGCGCAACGCCGTGTGGGAGCGCTTGGACATGCTCTCCGAGCTGGCCAACCGCGCGGACGCGCCGTCCCTGCTGTCGGTGGCACGTTCCGAACTCCCCAAGCTGACCGAGGGTTGGCGGGCGCTGCTCGCCGCCCACGAGCCCGACGAGCGCGGCAACTGCCCGGAGTGCTCGACGAAGTGGCGCCAGCAGCGCTCGCCGTGTTCGGTGTGGCGCGCGGCCTACGAACACCTGGTCGCCGGTGGTCTCGCCCCCAGGCCGGCCCGTCACCTGCGGGTGAGCGGTGTCGGCAGGCGCGCCGTGGCGGGCGCCTACTAGAGCTGGCGGCCTGGTGCCCCACGTCGGCCCCCGATCCGGCGTGGTTCCCAGAGCCGCCGATGGTCGGCGACCCGGGTCGTCCGTTCCCCCGACCGCGTCGAACCGGGTCGTCGGCCAGGTAACAACTCCAGACTCCGCGGGCCCGTGCTGCTGCACTCCCCCTCCCCCGACCGGCACGGGTCCGCGGCCCCAAAGGCGCGAAGCGCCTTTGGACAGGGGAAACCCGGAACCCAAAGTGGACCGGAGACCCAGGAAACCAGGTCGATGGCTTCGGGGGTCTACGGCACGGATCGAATCCGCAACACGGTGACCGCTCCGCCGAGGGTGGCGATTCCCGACAGCGCGAAGAGCGCGGGGTAGCTATGCGTCGAGGCCAGCAGTGCACCCGCGATCGCGGGGCCCACCACCTGCGGCAACGAGTTGGCGATGTTCACCACGCCGAGGTCCTTGGCCCGGTCCGACGCCGCCGGCAGCACCTGGGTGAGGATCGCCAGCGCGACCGCCCAGTACGTGCCGAAACCGACCCCGAGCAGCGGCGCCGCGGCCAGCGCGGCCGTCCAGGTCGGCCAGATCACCAGCAGCACGGCCGCCACCGCCATGACCAGGGACGACCCGACCACGTAGGGCCGGCGCCTGCCCGACCGGTCGGACATGACGCCGCACACCACCGCGCCGATGATCAGCGCCACGCCGTACAGCGCCATCAGGATGAGCAGGCCGGTCTGCGGGTCCGGGTAGTGCGCCGCGTCGGACAGGAAGTACAGCAGGTAGAGCGTGCCCAGCGCGTTGCCCAGGTTGATCAGGAAGTGCGTGGACCAGCCCCACGCGAAGTCCGGGAACCGGCGCGGCGAGATCCACAGGTTGCGCAGGCCCGCGGCGACCGACCCGGCCGGCCGGAACGCCACGGGCAGCCGCGCGTCCGGGGTGAACACGATGAACGCGATCGCGAACACCACGACGATCACCGCGCAGGCCAGGTAGCCGCCGGACAACCGCGTGATCAGCACGGTGACGATCAGCGCGCCGAGCACCGTGCCGAGCATCTGGCTGATGCCGATGAACCCGCCCACCTGGGCGCGCTGCGCCACCGGCACCCGGTCGGGCAGCGCCGAGGTCAGCGACGCGAGCATGCCGTTCAGGCCGGCCTGCACCAGGCACCAGCCCAGGGTCATGACCGGGATGTTCGGCGCCTCGGCGAGCACCACCAGGCCCACGGCGCCGGCTGCCGCGCCCGCGATGGTCCACGGGTGCCGCCTGCCCCACCGGGACGTCGTCCGGTCGGACAGCATGCCGATGACCGGGTTGGCGACCAGCGCGACGAACGCGCCGACCCCCATCACGACGCTCAGCAGCAGCGTCTTGTTCGCCTTGTCCAGCAGTTCGGACTGTTCCGGCAGCAGGACCTGGACCGGCGCGTAGATCGCCAGCCACAGCCCGAGGTTGGCCAGGAACAGCAGCGTGACCCAACCCGGACGAACC